>JAZUFN010000037.1:0-3429 GCA_045640725.1 Lachnospiraceae bacterium | reverse complement strand
AACTAAAAAAACGCTAAATGATTAAATATACTTAAATTTATAAAGGTGAGTTTTATGAGTAATATTAAAATGATTGCTCCGGCATGTCCTAACATGCCTTGGCAGGATAGACCTGCAGAGCCTATTAATCATGCTCCGGTCTGGAGATACACAGAAAATCCTATCATAGGCAGATATCCTACAAAGGAAGTAGCACGTATCTTTAATTCGGCAGTAATGCCTTATGGTGATGCCTTTATCGGAGTTTTCCGCGGTGAGCAGACAGATGGTGTTTCCTTTATCTATCTGGGACACAGTAAAGATGCTATTCACTGGGAATTTGAAGAAGAGAAGATCCATTTTGTAGACGAGGATGGAAATGATTTCCAGCCTATTTATGCTTATGATCCGCGTCTGGTAAAGGTTGAAGATACATATTATATTATGTGGTGTCAGGATATGTACGGTGCTGCTATCGGTATAGCCAAGACTACAGATTTCAAGACCTTTACCCGTATCGAGAATCCTTTCCTTCCATTCAACAGAAATGCAGTTCTCTTCCCTAGAAAAATCAATGGCAAGTACATGATGCTGTCACGTCCTTCTGACAGTGGACATACTCCATTCGGCGACATCTTTATTTCAGAGTCTCCTGATATGGTTTACTGGGGCAAGCACAGACATGTTATGGGCAGATGCTCCGAGTGGTGGGAGAGCTTAAAGATCGGTGGAGGCGCAGCTCCCATCGAGACATCTGAAGGCTGGCTGGTATTCTATCACGGCGTTTCCGGTACCTGCAACGGCTATGTTTATTCCATAGGTGGTGCTATCCTCGACCTGGAGAATCCTTCCAAGGTCCTTTACAGATGTAAGAATTTCCTTCTCACTCCTACTGAGTGGTATGAGGAAAGAGGCTTCGTACCTAATGTTTGCTTCCCATGTGCTACCCTTCAGGATCCTGATACAGGTCGTATTGCTATCTACTATGGCTGCGCAGACAGCTATGTAGGTCTGGCTTTCTGTGATTTCGAGGAGATTGTTCAGTACATTAAGGATAATTCCAAAACAGATTGGAATGATACAGATATAGGCAGAAGATAAAAAAACTTTGAAAAATCACAATTGAGTGCTATAATGTCCCTGCCGTTTGGCCGGGACATTGCTTTTATATCGGATAAAGCATTGTAAGGGGTCCCGAGAAAGGGAAGAAATGGATACTTTTAAGAAATTTGTTAAAAAGGATATGGTTCAATGGGTTGGCCTTTCGCTAATCATAGCCATGGTAGTAGAGATACTGAACCAGAGATCCTTTATTAAAATGCTTGCTTTTATTTTTACCAGGCCATTAATATTCTTGCTGAGCCTGCTTATTACCATGGTTGTCATTGGTATAGGCTTTATGTTTAAAAAGCGTGTATTTTCAGTCTCTCTGATGGCGGTGCTCATTTTATCCATGGCGGTCAGCGGCTTTGTGGTGCTCTCTATGCGAGTTACACCCTTTGCCTTTGGAGATTTTATGGCAATTGAGGATGGTATTGGCGTAGTTAATAAATATATGCCGGGCTTTGGTATACCGCTGATTATTATTGTAATAGTAGCGGTGCTGGTGGGCCTAGTATTATTGGCCATCAAAACAAAAAAGGTGGAGCCAACTATGCCCCTCTATCAGCGTATCATTGCTGAGGTGGTTATTCTGTTCTGTACTCTGCTTTTAAATCAGGCTCTTCATATGACAGGTACTATCGAATCAAAATTCAGGAGCCTTCCTCTGGCCTACAAGCAGTATGGATTTACCATATGCTTTACCTATTCTGTTTTTGATAATGGCTTATCTAAGCCGGATAAATATGATGAAGCGACAATGGATAAAATGCTGGCAAGCCTTCTGGAACGTCTGCAAAAGCAGGGCTATGATGTAGACAAGTATTTACCCAAGCCAAGTAAGCCACCTGTTAATACAGATATACCATATCCTACATTACCGACGATGGTTACTCCCGGAGTGACACAGACTCCGATACCTACAGTATTTACCCCTACTCCGGAGCCTACAAAGGAACCTGATAAGGGCGGCTCTATAGAGAGACCTAATATTATATTTGTTCAGCTGGAATCATTTTTTGACCTGAGCAGGGTTGAAGGACTGGAGTTTTCTCAGGATCCTCTGCCTAATCTCCACAGTATGATGCAAAAATATACTCATGGAGATCTTAATGTCCCTGTAGTGGGGGCAGGTACCTGTAATACCGGTTTTGAGGTTATTACGGGCTTTTGTATAGATGAGTTTGGAGCAGGTGAATATCCTTACAAGACAATCTTGCAGAATTCCACCTGTGAAAGTATGTGCTATGATGCCAAGCCCTATGGATATGCTACTCATGCCATTCACAATAACACTTCAGGCTTTTATGACAGAGATATAGTATTTCCAAAACTGGGTTTTGATACATTTACAGCCATAGAGCATATGGAAAATGTGACTTACACTGAGACCGGATGGGCCAAAGATAGCATACTTATCCCTAATATTTTAGATGCACTTGGCTCTACTGAGGGCCCCGATTTGGTATATAATATTTCAGTTCAGGGACATGGTTCATACCCGTCTGCTGATATTCTTCAAAATAAACATTTATCTGTAACAGGTACAGGACGTACCGATACGGACAATCAGTATACTTATTATGCCAATCAGATATATGAGATGGACCAGTTTATTCGGGATCTGACTGAAGAGCTCACCTTATCCGGCGAAAAGTGTGTAGTAGTATTTTTTGGCGATCATCTGCCCAATCTGGGTATAGATGAATCAGATATGGAAGACAGCTCTCTTTATCAGACACCTTTCCTTATCTGGGATAATATAGGTCTGGACAAACAGGAGCTGGATCTGGAGGCATTCCAGCTGTATTCCTATCTCTACAAGAGACTGGGAATGCACGAAGGATTGGTCAATCTGACTCATCAGGCCTTTTTCAATGAGCTCATGGAAGCTGGTGGTTGCACATTGCCTGAGGTCATGGAAAAAGACAGCATCTACAAGGAATATTATGATCAGCTCCATCTGTATGAATACAACCTTTTGGGCTCCAGGACAAAATATGAGCTCTGGGGAGGTTCCAATCCGTATGTTGAGACAGATATGACCTTTGGGGTAAACGAGGTTACAATTAGTGGCGTTAATTTCAGCGATGAAGTGCTTTATCTCTATGGCGAGCATTTTACAGAGCGCTCGGTGATTTTCATAAATGACAGTCCTGTAGAAACTGAATACGTATCCTCCAAGCTGATTAAGACCAGGGAAGTAAAGCCTGAAAACGGTATGGAAGTATTTGTAGCACAGTACAGAAAAAGTGATAAAAAAATACTGTCTCAAAGTGTAACCAAAACAATGAATCTAATAATTAATATACTACTGCAGAATTAAGGTGAAAACTCTGAGAAGGGAAG
>JAZUFN010000036.1:0-4353 GCA_045640725.1 Lachnospiraceae bacterium | reverse complement strand
CATTTTTTCAGCAAATATCATTGCTTTTATGGTGCCTGTGGTCTTTTGTACAGTGGCAGCCGCTATTATGAGAGAGACTCAGCGTAACTATTACGGAGAGTTCTTTGTGGGACAGGTTATAATTATGGCTATAAGTCTTATGCTCTTTTATATTTACTGGTTTTCCAGATTCAATCTGGACCGTAGTCTGACAGAGCCCAGTATGCGCATGGTGCCTTTTGCCACTTTGGCTTCCTTTATCGAGCAGCTGATATACGGTACTATTACAGGAGGAGAATTTGCCAGATATTTGACTTACAGTATTGTGGTATATATTCCTTTTGGCTATCTGATAGGAGTGCTGGGAGAGAGGATTCATTTTGTTACAGAGCTGCTTTTGGTGCTGTTTTTCCCTGTAATCATGGAGTTGTTACAATTTTTCTTTGTGCTTAATACCTGCGATATAGATGATATGCTGTTTGGATTCCTGGGAGGGATTTTGGGGATTGTATTATTTAATCTGTTGAATCTCTTGGCTTTATATATGTCAGGATCCACACTTACCGGCGAAAGCAGACGAATAGAATAAGGATGGAAAGGGAGAGGGAAAATGAGGATAATTAAAGCGGAGAGTTATGAGGATTTAAGCAGAAAGGCTGCAAATGTACTGTCTGCCCAGGTTATATTAAAGCCTAATTCTGTACTGGGACTGGCAACGGGCTCTACCCCCATAGGTACCTATAAACAGCTTATCGACTGGTACAATAAGGGGGATGTGGATTTTTCCATGACCAAGTCCATTAATCTGGATGAGTATGAGGGATTGGATGAAAGCTCAGATCAGAGCTACAGATATTTCATGAATCACCAGTTCTTTGATCATATCAATATTAATAAGAAAAATACCCATGTGCCCAATGGATGTGCCGAAGATCTGGAAAAAGAGTGCAGGCGTTATGACAGACTGATAGCTGAAATGGGCGGCATCGATATGCAGCTTCTGGGTATAGGACACGATGGTCATATAGGCTTTAATGAGCCTGGAGAAGCTTTTGAAAAGACCACTCATGTGGTGGAGCTTACAGAACAGACTATTAAGGCTAATGCCAGATTCTTCGGCGCTGAGGAGCTGGTACCCCGTCGAGCCATCACTATGGGTATAAAGTCCATTATGCAGGCCAGAGCTCTGCTTCTTATTGCCAATGGTCCTGACAAGGAGGAAATTATGCACAAGGCTCTCTTTGGACCTGTAACCCCCAATGTACCTGCATCTATTCTGCAGTTTCATCCAAATCTTACAGTAGTATGTAATTATAAATAGTAAAACATCCAAAGGAATGCGATTTCGGACTTTCCTTTGGATTTTTATTAGTATTATGGAGGATTCAGTGAATATATTTGTAAATGGAAAAATAGCAGATGGCGAATTTCAGGTGAAAGATGGACGCTTTTCCGCTGTTAGGGTGCTGGGAGAGCGTAAGGACGGTGATATAATCCTTCCGGGCTGCGTGGATATTCATTCTCACGGCAGGGACCTGGTGGACTTTAGCAATGTTGAGGAAAAGAGCCTGGAGAAGGCATTAAAGTCATATAGAAGTGTAGGTGTTACATCAGTATTGGCTACGACTATGACCAATCCGCCTGAAATGGTGGAAAGGTCCGCAGTGGTGATAGGTGAACACATTAAAGATCAAAGGGAAAACATGGACGCGGCTGAGGCCAGACTGCTGGGGATTCATATGGAAGGCCCATTTTTGGGAGCTGATAAAAAGGGAGCGCACGATTCCAGGTATCTGACGGGCTTTGACTACGATTTTACCAACAGAATTATAGAAAAAAGCGGTAGAAATGTGCGAATTATAGCTGTAGACGGTAAGCTTCCGGGAGCAGTACAATTTGTAGAAGAATATACTAAAAAAGGTATAAAGCTGTCTCAGGCCCATACTTCTGTGGATTATAATACCGCCATGGAAATATTTGCCGCAGGAGCAAGCGAGGTCACACACCTTTTCAACGCCATGAATTCTCTGCATCACAGGGAGCCGGGGCTTATAGGTGCGGCCTTTGATGCAGGCGCATATACGGAGCTTATTGGCGACGGTTATCACGTGAATGAGACTGTGATTCGTATGTGGTTTGCCATGAATCCGGACAAGATAGTGCTTATATCCGACTCCATGGAGGCAGCGGGTGCACCTGATGGTAAGTATCAGATAGGAGGCTTGGAAGTCTTTGTGAAGAATTCACGGGCTACACTGGCAGATGGTACTATTGCAGGCTCTACTACCAATGTTTTTCAATGCATGAAAAATGCCATTGACTTTGGAGTGGCTGAAGAAAAGGCAATTATGGCTGCTACCACCAGACCTGCGCAGGCCATAGGGATGTCCGACCGGGTGGGAAGCATAGCAGATGGTGCATTTGCCGATTACCTTATAGTGGACAAGTACTACAACATAAAAGGAATTTTCGTAAACGGAAGGGAGTTATAATATGACACTGGGAGTCGATCTGGGAACATCCTCTATTAAATTAGTTGTAATGAATGCAGATGGTAGTATAGCAGCATCAGCAGGAGCTGAATATGGTCTTTCTTTTCCGCATCCCGGCTGGTCTGAACAGGATCCTGAAAGCTGGATTACAGGCTTTTCTCAAAGTATGGAAAAACTGGCGGATAAGGTGGACCTTAAGGAAATTAAGGCCATCAGCTTTGGTGGACAGATGCATGGTCTGGTTATTTTAGACAAAAATGACAAGGTTCTACGCCCGGCTATTCTTTGGAATGATGGCAGAACCACGGCAGAATGCGAATATTTAAATAAGACCATAGGGCAGGACAAAATATCTGAATATACAGGAAACATGGCTTTGACAGGCTTTACAGCTCCCAAAATCCTTTGGGTAAAGAATAATGAGCCGGAAGTTTTTGGTAAGATAGAAAAAATAATGTTGCCAAAGGACTATCTGGCGTATGTGCTGTCCGGAGTCCACTGCACTGATGTGAGCGATGCATCGGGGATGTTATTGTTGGATGTAAAAAACAGATGCTGGTCGGCAGAAATGCTGGATATATGCGGTATCAAGGAGCAGCAGCTGGCAAAAGTATATGAAAGCTATGAAGTAGTAGGAAATATTCTGCCTGAGCAGGCTGAGAAGTACGGCTTCAATAAGGACGTTAAAATCGTAGCAGGGGCAGGAGATAATGCTGCAGGTGCTATTGGTACAGGTACAGTTAATGAAGGTCAGTGTATCGTATCTCTTGGTACCAGTGGTACGGTATTTATTTCCTGTAATGACTACGCGGTAGACGCCAACAATTCCCTCCATATGTTTGGTCATGCCACAGGCCGTTATCATCTTATGGGATGCATGCTGTCTGCAGCTTCATCCAATAAATGGTGGATGGATGAGATTATAGGTACAAAGGATTATAGCGGAGAGCAGGCAGAGATCACTGGATTGGGAGATAATAGGGTGTTCTATCTGCCTTATCTGATGGGGGAGCGCACTCCCCATAACGATCCTAATGCCAGAGGGGCTTTTATAGGCATGTCTATGGATACCAAAAGAAGCGATATGACCCAGGCTGTGCTGGAAGGAGTCGCTTTTGCCCTTCGTGACTCGCTGGAAATTGCCAGATCTCTGGGAATAAAAATAGATGTCATCAGAGCCACCGGTGGTGGAGCCAAGAGCCCTCTTTGGAGAAAAATGCTGGCTAATATCATGAATGTTACTGTTGAGACAGTCAATGCGGAAGAGGGGCCGGGCTACGGTGCAGCTATTTTGGCAGCAGTAGCCATAGGCGAATACGGCAGTGTGGAGGAGGCCTGTGAGAAGATAGTAAAGGTGGCAGGCTGTCTGGCGCCGGAGGCGGAATTAGTAGCAAAATATGAAGAAAAATACCGCTGTTGGAAAAAGCTTTATCCTGCTCTTAAGGACAGTTTTTCATACATGGCAAAATAAGTAAAGGAGAGCGTAAATGGAGTATAAGAAGCCTTTGGAAATAAAGAAAATACATATGGGAGAAGGAAGATTTTTCCTGGATCTGTGTGACGGCTCCGAAAGGGGAGAGTATGTAAATCAGGATTATATCCTGCACACTCTGGGCAGACCTCATAGGGCCATCAATCTCATGTATTGCTACTATCCCAACGATGAAGGCTGGCCTGCCAGAGCCAGAGAGGCCTTTAAGGGGCGTAATGTGACCTTTCAGTGGGATTATCCTTATGATGATTATTTCCCGTATACAGGAGGCCTTCAGGGCGACAAAAACGCTACCGTTTTTGAACAAATGAGAGATATAAGGCGCCATGGTCAGGATGTTATCTTGACGCTAACAATCGATCCCAAGGTATCAGATGAGCAGCTTCGTGC
>JAZUFN010000035.1:0-16219 GCA_045640725.1 Lachnospiraceae bacterium | reverse complement strand
ATATCCTTTTCGCCGTCTACTACTTCACCAAGTACCCATGCATTTTCGCCTGCTGCCTTGATAGCGCGGATGGTAGCATCTGCATCAGCTGCATCTACAGCCAGACACATACCTACGCCCATATTATAGGTATTGTACATCATGTGCTCCTCGATTTTACCCTCACGAGCCAGCAGCTTGAAAAGCTCAGGAACCTCGTAAGAAGCCTTGTTAATGGAAGCTCTTGTGCCGGCCTTAAGCATACGTGGAATATTTTCATAGAAGCCACCGCCGGTAATATGAGAACAAGCCTTAATGGTAATGCCTGCATCCTTAATGGACTTAAGAGCCTTTACATAAATCTTGGTAGGGGTAAGGAGTGCTTCACCCAGTGTCATACCCAGATCATCGCAGTAGCGATTCAGCTTGGATGCTTCCATAGGGAATACCTTACGAACAAGAGAATAACCATTGGAATGAATACCTGAAGAAGCGATGGCAATAAGCGCATCTCCGTTCTTTAAATTTTCACCGGTAATCATCTTGTCTCTGTCAACAATACCTACTGAAAAACCGGCAAGGTCGTACTCATCTACAGGATAAAAGCCGGGCATTTCTGCTGTCTCACCGCCGATAAGCGCGGAGCCGGACATCTCGCATCCTGTAGCTACACCGGAAACGATAGCTGCGATTTTCTCCGGAACGTTCTTGCCACATGCAATATAGTCAAGGAAAAATAATGGCTCACCGCCTGCACATGCAACGTCATTAACACACATGGCAACGCAGTCAATGCCGATGGTATCATGCTTATCTAAAAGGAAAGCAAGCTTAAGCTTAGTACCTACACCGTCAGTGCCTGACAAAAGTGTGGGATGCTCCATCCCCTTAAATGCATCAAGTGAAAATGCACCTGAAAAGCCGCCAAGGCCTCCAAGTACTTCAGGTCTCATTGTTCTTGCAACGTGCTGCTTCATCAGCTCTACTGCCTTGTAACCTGCTTCAATATCTACTCCTGCGTTCTTGTAATCCATAGTATTATTCCTTTCTTATTAACTAAAGAAATTCCTGCAAACAGCTTTCGCTGATTCGCCTTATGGACAAATAATAACACAGAAGTATTTATTTTGAAAACTCTTTTTACTAATAATTGCAATAAGTTTATACAGGATTTTC
Organism: Lachnospiraceae bacterium; assembly: GCA_045640725.1. Lineage (GTDB taxonomy): Bacteria > Bacillota > Clostridia > Lachnospirales > Lachnospiraceae > RGIG3528. The sequence continues at coordinate 15,064 of JAZUFN010000035.1, read as the reverse complement.
CTTATAATTAGGAAGTTTTATGAAATTATTTCTTGCATTTATTGTATATACGTGTTAAAATGCGCGATTAGCTACAGGCTCTATCATATTTAAACAGTGTTATATAATTTTGAAAGAAGGTAATTATGATTACAAACAGAGAAGACGTACGCAATATTGCAATCATTGCTCATGTAGACCACGGTAAGACTACATTGGTTGACGAGCTCTTAAAGCAGGGCGGCGCATTCCGTGCCAATCAGGATGTGGCTGAGCGTGTAATGGACTCCAACGACATCGAGCGTGAAAGAGGTATTACCATCCTCTCCAAAAACACAGCCATTAATTACAAAGGACATAAAATCAATATCGTAGATACTCCCGGACATGCTGACTTCGGTGGCGAAGTAGAGCGAGTTCTTAAGATGGTAGACGGTGTTATCCTGGTGGTAGACGCTTTTGAAGGTGTTATGCCTCAGACAAAGTTCGTTCTTAAAAAGGCTCTGGAGCTGACTCTTCCTGTTATAGTATGTATTAATAAAATCGACCGTCCCGAGGCTCGTCCTACAGAGGTTATTGATGAAGTTCTTGAACTTTTCATCGACCTTGACGCTTCCGATGAGCAGCTTGACTGTCCTTTCGTATTCGCATCTGCCAAAAAGGGTGTGGCTATCCTGGAGCTTTCTGATTCCCAGGAAAATATGGTACCTCTCTTCGAGACCATTCTGGATGCTATCCCGGGTCCTCAGGGTGATGCTGAGGCTCCTGCCCAGATGCTTATCTCCACTATCGACTACAACGAGTATGTTGGTCGTATCGGCGTAGGTAAAATCAGCAACGGTAAGCTTCGTGTAAATCAGGAAGTTACTATCGTTAACCACCATGAGCCTGAAAAGGTAAGACGAGTAAAAATCAACAAGCTCTACGAGTATGAAGGCCTAAAAAAAATAGAAGTTGAAGAGGCTTCCATGGGCGCTATCGTTGCTATTTCCGGTATCGCTGACCTGCATATCGGTGATACCCTTTGCTCAGTAGATGCTCCAAATCCTATTCCTTTCCAGAAGATTTCCGAGCCTACTATTGCTATGACATTTGTAGTTAACGACTCTCCTCTTGCAGGTAAGGAAGGTAAATTTGTTACTTCCCGTCACCTTCGTGAGAGACTTTACAGAGAGCTTAATACAGACGTATCCCTCCGTGTAGAGGACACAGAGACTACTGAAGCCTTCAAGGTATCAGGTCGTGGTGAGCTTCATCTCTCCGTTCTTATCGAGAATATGCGTCGTGAGGGCTTTGAATTTGCGGTTTCCAAGGCTGAGGTTCTTTACAAGACTGATGAAAACGGCAAAAAGCTGGAGCCTATCGAAAAGGCATACGTAGACGTTCCTGATGAGTACACCGGTGCTGTTATCGAAAAGCTGGCCAGCCGTAAGGGCGATCTGCTTTCCATGTCTTCCATCTCCGGTGGTTATACCAGACTTGAATTTGACATTCCTTCCCGTGGTCTTATCGGCTACAGAGGTGAATTCATGACAGATACAAAGGGTAATGGTATTATCAATACACTTTTCGACGGCTATGCTCCTTATAAGGGAGATATAGCCTACCGTAAGACCGGCTCTCTTATCGCATTTGAGGCAGGCGAGGCTGTTACATACGGCCTCTTCAATGCACAGGAGCGTGGACAGCTCTTCATCGGTGCAGGTGTTCCTGTTTACTCAGGTATGGTCATCGGTCAGTCAGCCAAGGCTGAAGATATCGAAGTTAACGTATGTAAGAAAAAGCAGCTTACCAATACCCGTTCTTCCGCAGCTGATGAAGCTCTCAGACTTACTCCTCCTAAGATTATGTCTCTGGAGCAGTGCCTGGACTTCATCGAGACTGATGAGCTGCTGGAAGTAACACCTACCAGCCTTCGTATCAGAAAGAAGATTCTTGATCCTCTTATGAGAAAGAGATCTAACAGAAAATAATGTATAGGAATACAAAGGGACGCCTTTTATAAACCTGCGTCCCTTTTATTATTGTAAGACATGCTTAGTTTTATGCATGATATGCAGAATATATTGCATAAATGATTTTTCCATATATAATGACGTCTGTAACATTCATGAATGAGAAACGGAGTATTTATGCGAATTCATCTAAGGATCTCTAAGGATAATTACCACGAGGTAAAAGACTTTTTGGAAGAAAAAGGAATAGAAATTACCCCGGAAGCGGAATATATCCTTAGCGAAAAAGATAATAACCAAACCCACATAACGGTACGAAGGGAAAATGGAGACAGGGTAGTGATAGCTCTGGATCAGATAATGTATCTGGAAAGCTTTGGTCACCAGCTGGAGGTCACCACACAAAATGGTACCTTTTTCAGCTCAGACCCGCTTTATCAGATGGAACAGCTACTGGATCCCAAAAAATACATACGAATCAATAAATCTGTTATTGTGGCAAAGGCTGAAATCATAGAAATTTTCCCCACCCTCTCCATGAAATATTTATTGAAAATGAAGGATGGTTGCCACCACGAGGTTACCAGAAGTTATTACAATCAATTTAAAGAAACATTTAAGATTTAAGGAGTTAGAACATAAATGGACGGAGTCGCTTTTTTCAGTATTATTATTATTTTGCTGGTTACACTACTTGCAATTGTTTACTATTTTATCTATAAACACAACATCAATAAGAAGCTCAGAAACAGAGATTACGAAAATGACCAGGCCAAGCCATCTAAAGCTTTATCAATATCACAATTCCTGCTGGCAGCGGGTATTGTGGGCTTAATCATTGTGTTTGTGATGACCAATATCAAAATCGACGAGCTTAATAACACAATCAAAGATTTTGAATACTTTACCAAAGTTAATATATTTAACCTTTCCAATAGGGTAGCGGAGCTTAATCAAAAGGTTGCAGACCTTAATCAAAATGTAACGGACCTGAATGAGACACTGAGACAACAGGATATTCCATTTAGCAATGTGCAGGTCGAGTACGGAAAATTTGACGCTGCCACCAGCTGCGGAGATGTTATTTTACACATTCTCCCCAAGGAAAATATCACTCCCCTGGGCGTTGTATTTGAAGATGAGCATTATGAGGGCCACACTTTCGGTGCTGAATATGTAGTTACTATCCCGGTAAACGTCTTCATCAGTCACTACACGGATTTTTACTTTAAATATGCAAATATTAATGGAAATACCGCATTTCAGTCCCTTGATTTACATATCGATTTAATGAGTAAATTTTTACCACGATTTAAATGCTTTATTTCGTCCAAATCAGATTCCGAAATCGGGGTTTTCCTGAATTATACTGAAACCGATGCTGTCTCCGTTGTCGAATCAGGCTTCGTCGTATACGTAGATGGTGAAAAGGTTACAGAAAGACAGTTTACCGATCGCGATCACTATGATCCAAAAGAAATCATCATACCGGTAAACAGCAATTATTCCGAACTGAATGTTGTATTCACATGTCTTGATACTAATGGTTTTACCTACATCAGCTCCCGGGGCTTACACCACGATGATCTCTCGCTGATATTTTTAACACCATGGACTATTTATAACAAAGATGGCGCGATAATTTACGATAATTATAATTAAAGCTTGATCCTACTATCCACCAGGCTATTCACAAAAAACCGGAGAGCGAATCCAATCGTTCTCCGGTTTTTTATTTCTTCAATTTACTTTCAAAATACTTTTTAAAATCTTTTACTTCTTCAAAGCCATTCTGCAATACTTCCTTGGCGAAGTAAAGCTGTAGATCCGACAGAGAAATAATAAAGCCTTCAGCACTTTCCACCATATCCCTTTGCAGGGACAGTAATCCGGCCCTGTCTATTTTCAAAAGCTTTTTTACTGCATTGGGACTGTAGCCGTTTATTAATTTCAGAGTGGCATCCAGCACTTCCTTCTCATCCTGACGAAGAAGCTCCATATTTACCTTGGTAAAGGTCTGTGTGGTGCCGGATTTAATAAGCCTTACGTATACCCCGGGATAGGGCATGATGTTGCCTTTTTTATAAAGTACATCGTCATCAAAAAGCGGCATTCCCTTGGTCATAAGAAAGGCGGCCTGTCCATAAAAGAGTGTGGCTTCCAGGGCATAAGGGGCTATGTCGTAATTGGCCTTTTTGCTGAGATACATAACAATTAAAGCCGTCTTATTCTGCATGAGCTTTCTGGCCAAGGCCTCTCTGGCCTTTTTATAGGCTACAGCTGTTATCTTGTCCTTATTAGCCTCCAGTACAGCCTCAAATTCCGATGGATTTTCCCAGATTTCATCTATTTTCTGAGCAAATTCCGGACTGATACCATTACCCTTAAGCTGATTTATAATGGTGGTCTCTCCCCATCCCAGCAGTCTGGCAAGGGGCTTTTTTCCTATGTTGTAATTCTCTATTACCTGAACCAGTTTATCTTTAGTATCAATCATCTCTTACTCCCGCCCAATCTTGCGCCCGAAAAATGCTGCAAAGAATATTATCGATGCAATTATTGCTATCATTGGCCCCGCTGCCACATTAAGGTAATAGCTCATAATGAGGCCGCTAACACCTGAAAAAACAGCAATTATCAAGGAAAACAGGTGATATTCCCTGGCATTTACAGCAAGATTCCTGGCAGCCGCTGCCGGCAGGATTAATAAGGCATTTATGATAAGGATGCCTACCATGCGTACTGAAAACATAACTACCACCGCCAGCAGGCAGGAAAAAATATTTTCATAAAGAATAACCGGAATACCCTTGGAAGAAGCGATACTTTTGTTAATACCAATGCCTGACAGGCCATTATAGAAGAAAATCCACACCAGGATGGTAAGCAGTAAGGCTACCAAAAGCTTAATATTATCTGTCACTGTAACATTTAAGATATCTCCCACTAAAAGTGCCGAATACCTGGAAAATGAACCGTTTCTGGATAAAATACAAAGTCCTATAGCTACTGCCAGTGAAGAGAAAACCGAAATAATGGTATCTGCGGATACCACATTTTTATATTTGATCAAATTAAGCAAAAGGGCAAAAATAATAGCAAAAATAATCATGGAAATATCAGTATCAGTGATACCGAGAAGCACTCCCAGTGCTACACCCGTAAAGGCAGAATGACCCAATGCATCGGAAAAATAGGCCATTCTGTTGGATACTACCATGGTACCCAGAATACCAAACATAGGTGTAATAATGATTATGGCAATTAATGCGTTTTTCATGAAATCATATTCAAGAAAATTCATAGCTTGTCCTTTAGTTCAGATTTGAAAATGTGTCCTTAAAAGCTTTTGAAGACATTACTTCCTCCGCTGTACCGGAGGCCACTACCGTCTTATCGATCAGCACCACGTTGTCTGCATATTTTGCAGTCAGATCAAAGTCATGTGAAACCAGAATAACAGACAGATCGTAGCTTTTCTTTAGCTCAGACAGAATCTGGTAAAAAAGCTCTCTGCCGTTTTTATCAATACCGGATACCGGCTCGTCCAAAAGCAGAAGATTGGGAACCGGTGTGCAGGCTATAGCCAGCAGAACTCTCTGAAGCTCTCCTCCTGACAAGTCGCAAACACGCTTATCTATAAGGCTTTCGGCTTCAAAAAGAGCCAGTCTTCTCTGCACTCTTTCATATAATTTTTTGTTTTTCACCAGAAATACGGGAATACGGCTGATATACCCCGCCATAAGGTCATATACGGAAACAGGAGTATTGGGATCAATATCCAGCTTCTGCGGCACATATCCTACCTTCAGCCTCGAAATGGTATTATTCTTGGTGTCTTTAAAAGCTATACTGCCACTGTACTTTCTCTCACCCAGTATAGACTTAATAAAAGTAGATTTCCCCGCACCGTTTTTTCCTATTATTACGGTAAGCTTGCCACAGTAAATAGAGATATTGATATTATCCAGGATTTTTGTAGCTCCTGAATGGACGGAAAGGTCAGTAATCTCTACTTTATGAAAGCCGCAAGAGGCATTTTTACTGCCTTTTTTTACCTTACCGCTTTTAAAGAGAGCAGCTTTCTCGTCGTCAATAATCTCTGCCAGCTCCGTATTCTGTTTGAGTCTCAGGTCTTTTTTCATCTCATACTCTGCGTAATCGCATCAATATTTTCGGTCATTCCGTTAATGTAACTGTCATAGGCGTCATCACCACCGGTGAGCGGATCCACATAGACCTTTGTAGCACCGGTTTCATTTACTACTTTATCAGCGTGATAAGCCAGTTCTTTTTCTATTAAAATCAACACTTTATCATGCTTTTTCGCTTCATTTATGGCATCAGCTATCTCGCCTGCGGAAGGCATTTCGTCCTCATCCAGCGAAAATACTGATATGATATTCATACCCAGGCCTTCTGCAAATACTTCAAAGGCTTCATTGTAACAGATAACATACAGGTCCTTTGGCAGGTCTTTTGCCAGGTCGTTGTACTTATGTACCAGCTTCAGCACCTTTTCTCCGTACTCCTTGTAGGTTAACAGCATGCCATTCACCTTTTCCTCCTGACCTTTAGCCAGAAAGTAATCTGTAAATGCAGCATGGAGATTGTTAAGCTCTTCTAAATACAGAGAAGGATTCATCCAAAGATGGCCATTTTCATCATGGTCGTGATGGTCATCCTCATCCATATCCATGTCACCGGAAGCGGCAAATATGGTAAGATGCTTGTTTTTCCGGGCAACAGCTGATAAAAAGCTTTCCATGCCCATACCATTTACCACAAATACATCAGCCTTTGACAGCTTCCTCATGTCCTCTGTGGTCACCTGATAATCATGAAGACAGCCGGACAGACCGGTAGTCATATTGGAAATCTCAGCATCTGAGTATCTAAGCAGATTTTTGGTCAGGATATACATAGGATGGAATGAGGTCACTACTTGAAGTCCATGAGGCGTATCCTGCGAAACGGGCTGCTTTTTGTAGCTACTAAGGCAAATGATGATACCCAGTATGCTTATCAGCACCATCACTGCCAGTAAGTATATTAATTTTTTGAAAAAGGCTTTATTTGTCCCCAAGTTTATACGCTCCGAACAGACCAAGTGCCAGGCAAAGCACACCAATACATATCATCAAAGGAGGGAAAGAAGTAATACCTGCATGTACATATACAGGATAAGGAGAAGCAACTACCAGACCTAAAATAGCACAGTAGGTCTTGGATTCATAGTGATCCAAAAGCCATTTAATACCCTTGGCTACTCCAAAAATACCAGCAAGAACACCGATACCAAAAGGCAGAAGAACACCTACGCAGTTCAGGATACGAGTGATGTCACGCTCTACCAGACCGTCTACAAGTCCGTTGACTGTATCAATGATAGAATTGTAATAGCCCAAAATCATCATGACCATGGAGCCTGACACACCAGGGATAATCATAGTAGCTGAGGCTATAAGTCCCAGACCAAAAGCCACCAAAAGGCCTACAAAGCTGACTGTAAGAACCTTCTCCACACCTGCATGCTGTCCTAAAATCTCCAGACCAATAACAAGGCCAAGGAAGAGGACAAAGAGGATTATGGAAACCACATCAATCTTTGATTTTTTAACCCTTTTAAACATCATAGGAATACCACCAAAGATAAGTCCTATGAAAAGAAGAGCTGTAGGAATAGGCGCGTACTCGAAAAGAATCTTAATAAGCTTCGCAAAACCTACAATGCCTAAAAGCATACCGATAACGTAGGGAAGAAGTGTCACAATACTTTTCTTAAAATGCTTAAAAAGGCCATTAATGGACTCAATCAGGTCATCATATACACCCATGGATACCATCATGGTACCTCCTGAAACACCGGGAATTACGTTGGCCACACCTATTACAACACCTCTTAATATATCCAGTAAAAATTTGACTGCTTTATTCATTTTTTCCTCCTCATTTGATATCAATCTTTCATCCATCTGCCGCTGGCGCCACATGGCAGCACCATCTTTGTGGCTGTAACGGGAAGCCCGATTTCCTCTGCCTCCACATGACCACCAAATCTGCTTACCATTTCCAGGCCCAGCAAATAGTTTAGTACTGCCGGCTGCAGGCCTGTAGTGTATGAATTAATCAGGTAAAAAAGCGGATCCTCCTTCAGCACCCCTGTGCAAAGCTTGACAAAGGGATGAATGGACTCCTCTATTTTCCAGATCTCTCCACCGGGGCCTCTGCCATAAGATGGTGGATCCATAATGACCGCGTCATACAGATTGCCGCGTCTGATCTCACGCTCAACAAACTTCTGACAGTCGTCCACAATGTATCTGACAGGTGCTTCTCCCAGGCCGGAAGCCATGGCATTTTCCTTGGCCCAGCCTACCATACCCTTGCTGGCATCCACATGAGTGACCTTTGCACCTGCTGCTGCCGCTGCCAGAGTAGCACCACCTGTATAAGCAAAAAGGTTTAATACTTTTATCTCTTTATCCGGGTTCTTGGCTTTTTCTTTTCTGATAAGATCTCCAAACCAGTCCCAGTTGACCGCCTGCTCAGGAAAAAGGCCTGTGTGCTTAAAGGAAAAGGGCTGAAGATTAAATGTAAGTTCCTTATAATTAATAGTCCATTTCTGAGGTAGGTCAAAGAACTCCCACTCTCCGCCGCCCTTTTCGGAACGATGATAATGGGCATTCAGCTTCTTCCATTCCGGGCGTTCTTTTTTTGTATTCCAAAGCACCTGCGGATCCGGACGAAGGAGGTTGTATTTTCCCCAACGCTCCAATTTTTCACCACCGGTGCAGTCTATTACTTCATAATCTTTCCAATTTTCCGCTATCCACATGAGCTCTCCAACCTTTCTATCTCAAGCCATTTGGAATTATTATATCCCATAAGCATCTTAAAATCAAGTTTTGCGGTTTTTCATGGCATTTTGCACAAAAAAAGACCCTGTTTTTCTACATTCAACCCCCTTGCTCAGGCTTTTTCTCGGATGGTATGATTATCTATACCCCAAATTTCACTTTTTCGGACAGAAAGGACATTAATGATTTACAACATTTGGCTATCTGAGCTGCATCATCCTCAGAATCGTAAAAAAGAATGGCTACTTATCCACAAAACCGCTGAAAATGTGCATAAGGCTATGTCTGAAAGCGGATTTCTTTTTCAATCCGAATTATCTCTGGATAATGCCAAACGTATTATGGACTCTTGTGAAAAAAGCAATGTGCATGTACATCTCCTATCAGAATTTGGCGTACCTGATTACGGAGAGCTCCCCACTTTACTTTATTGCAAGGGAATTTTCAGAAAAACTGCAGGCTCTGTAGGTATAGTGGGTGCCAGGCGGTGCACCTCCTACGGAAAGAGAATGACTGAAGAGCTGGCTGCAGAATGTGCCAGACAAAATATTGCCGTTATCAGCGGTATGGCTAAAGGAGTCGATGCTATAGCCCATACCTCCGCTCTGAAAAACGGAGGCTACACCATCGCAGCCTTAGGTAACGGTCCGGATATCTGTTTTCCGTCAGAGCATCGTAGTCTCTATGAAAAAATATGCGAAAACGGCCTGGTCATCTCTGAGTATACTCCGGGTACCCATGCCACCAAATTTACCTTTCCTATGCGTAATCGTCTTATTGCTGCTTTTTCAGACAAATTAGCGGTTACTGAGGCCGGAGCCAAAAGTGGCGCTCTCATCACCTGTGAGAGGGCCAAGTACTACGGAAAGCCGGTCTATGCCTTTCCGGGGCCTATAGACTCTCCGGAAAGCGAGGGATGTAATAATCTTATATATACAGGTGCTGCCAGGCTGTATAAAAAAAGTGACCTGTTTACAGAAGCTACCCAGCTGAGTATCCCGGGCGTATATTCCCCTGACTCCGATAGCTTTAGCAAATCCGCTTCAGGCCTGCCTGCGCAGGTACTGGAATATCTTTCATCCCATCATAAACATGCTGATTTCGACCAGCTGGCCCATGCCCTGTCATTAGAGTCGGGCCAAGTCTATACCCTGATTACGGAAATGGAACTGGACGACCTGGTAAAAACAGAAGGAGAAAACATATGGCTACTGTAGTAAAAAGTTTTTCCATCGAAGGTATTGATGGTTTTCCCGTAGATATCGAGGCATCAATTCTGCCTACCGAAACCCAGCAGATATCCATAATTGGCCTAGGTGATACCGCTGTAAAAGAAGCTGCCGACCGTATACGTTCTGCCCTTTCCGACTGTGGCTATGAGCTTCCCGACAGAAAAATTGTCCTGTCTCTGGCCCCGGGAGACCGTAAAAAAAGAGGCTCTCATTTCGATCTGCCTCTGGCTGTAGCTCTTTTAAAAGAAATCGGATATATAAAAAATGACAATCAGTCCAAATACGGTTATTTAGGTGAGCTTTCCTTGGGTGGAGCTCTTCGTCCGGTAGCAGGTGTACTGCCCATGGTCCTGGCTGCTAAGGAATCAGGATATACTAAAATAATATTACCTGCTGAAAACTACCATGAAGCTTCCATGGTATCGGGACTCAGTCTTTTTCCCTTTAATAATCTGAAACAGGTAGTGACATTTCTGTCCGATAAGCCCTACGCTCCCGTGACCATTCCTGATAAAAATGTAATGGATAAGTCCTTTGACCCCCCTGATTTTTCAGATGTACGCGGACAAAACGCACTGATATCCTCCATCGTACTGGCAGCGGCAGGAGGACATAATCTCCTTATGATAGGCCCTCCCGGCTGTGGCAAAACCATGATTGCCCAGCGTATTCCCGGCATTTTACCGGATATGACAGAAAAAGAGGCTTTGGAATCCACCAAAATTCACTCCATTTCCGGACTTATTACCCCCGGCAGCCCCATTATGACCAACAGACCCTTTAGAAGTCCGCACCATAACATTTCTTTAAATGCCCTTATTGGAGGCGGCCCCAATGCCAGCCCCGGGGAAGTCAGTCTTTCCCACAATGGTGTTCTTTTTCTGGATGAGTTGGGCGAATTCAGTAGGAATGTGCTGGATGCCCTGCGTCAGCCTCTGGAAGATAAAAAAGTAGTTATTTCCCGTGTAAATTCCAGTAACACTTATCCCGCTGCTTTTACTTTCGTCGCAGCTATGAACCCTTGTCCCTGTGGTTACTATCCTTCAGACCGCTGCCGCTGCACAGATTACGAGATAATAAAATACCGCAATAAAATATCCGGCCCCCTTTTGGACCGGATTGATATTCAAAAGCAGGTTCGCCCCATTAATTTCTTCGATGCAGAACACTCGGAGCCTGCTCCATCCTCTGCCGAGCTTCGTGCTCAGGTAGAAAAGGCCAGAAAAATACAGGAAATCCGCTTTAAAGATTATCCGGGCATATCTGTAAATGCCCAGATGACTACCGGTATGATAGATAAATTCTGCCCATTGGATCCTGACACCACCCTGTTTTTCCGCAAGGCCTGCGAAAAATACGGTTTTTCAGCCCGAGTCATACATAAACTCCTGCGTATGGCCCGAACGGCAGCGGATCTGGAAAACTCCGATGCTATTACCAGAGAGCATATATCTACGGTTCTCCATATGCGGGATCTGGATAAACAGAATGGAATGCTGAATGTGTTTTAGCGGCATTTTTATCGGGACTTTGCGGATGAAGCGTTCTACTGATTGTTCGTTGTTTCTTTCAGCATAAGCTTATACGGCAGTAGAGTTACCTGTTCCACTTCTTTTTCATTGATTTTGTCAATAAGAATCTGTACTGCCGTTTCTCCCAGAGTCCTTACCTCGAAGTCGAGAGTGGTTACTGATGGTACGTGACGCTCCAGTAGTGGGGAATTATAAAAAGATGCTACTTTTATTTTTTGAGGAATGGCTACCTTGCCCTTTTCCAGATTCCAAAGTACTCTGGCACATATAACATCGTCCATACATACTATTGTTTCCACTCCGTCTTCCATCAGCAGCTTGACTATTCCATCTATGGCCCCCAGATCCTCCACGTTTAGAAAAACATGCTCTTTATCCAGCTGGCGGCCGCACTCTCTAAAGGCTTCAGCATAGCCCTTATATCTGCTTCTGGTAACCATATGAGTGTTGTTACCTCCTATAAGAGCCATTTTACCACGAGTAGCAGCCAGTAAATGAGTCGTCAGCTCTTTGCAGGCACTCATATGATCATGATCGATTCGTGTTACTCCACCGGACTCAGTCATACCTATAGCTACAAATGGTATTCCTGACTCTGCAAGCACCTTCAGTGTTTCGTCATCCACTACAGTTCGACTGACGATGGCCCCATCAATTTTTCGATTGTTAATGGTACGAAGCAGGTTTTGATTGCCATGCCCTTCCGAATATATGGTCAGCACATCATACTCCAGCTGAGCTGCTTTGAGACAAGCTCCATAGAGACAATTTTGGAAAAAGGGCATTTCGTCCATATTTACATCTGTGGGCAGAATCATGGCAATATTATATGTCATCTGCTGGGCTAATCCCCTGGCATATACGTTGGGCTGATAATTATTCTCTTCTATAAAGCTGAGAATTTTTTCCTTGGTCTCTGCTCCCACTCGGCCCTTGCCTGAAATAGCTCGTGATACAGTGGTCTTAGATACTCCAAGTGCATTCGCCACATCCTGTATGGTGATTCTTTTTCCTTTATCCATCATTCGCTCCATTCGTATTAATTATACCGTTTGCGCAATCGGTTGCTCTTATAATATAGCCCGGGATTATTTAGGTCAAGCAATTCGTTTTATTACAATATTTTTGTTTTATTCCAATTTTATTGACACTTCGCTCTTTTTGTGCTATTTTGGAAACTCAGATAAGAAAAAGAGTTTCAGGAGGACAATGAATATGAGAATTCTTGTTACCGGTGGTGCAGGCTATATTGGAAGCCACACATGCGTAGAGCTTCTTAATGCAGGACATGAAGTAGTAGTTCTGGATAATCTCTACAACTCCAGCGAAAAGGCTGTGGAGCGCGTAAAGGAAATCACAGGCAAGGACTTAAAGTTTTATGAAGCAGATCTTTTGGACAAAGCTGCTGTAGAAAATGTTTTTAACAACGAAAAAATCGATGCTGTTATTCATTTCGCAGGTCTTAAGGCTGTAGGCGAGTCAGTAGCAAAGCCTCTTGAATACTATCATAACAATATTACAGGCACTCTTTATCTCTGTGATGTAATGAGAGCACATGGTGTAAAGAACATCATTTTCTCTTCTTCCGCTACCGTATACGGAGATCCCAAGTTCATCCCTATCACTGAAGAGTGTCCAAAGGGTCAGATTACCAATCCATACGGTCAGACCAAGAGCATGCTGGAGCAGATTTTGACAGATCTCCACGTCTCAGATCCCGAATGGAATGTTGTTCTTCTTCGCTACTTCAACCCTATCGGTGCTCACAAGTCCGGAAAGATAGGCGAGGATCCAAAGGGTATCCCCAACAATCTTCTGCCATATGTCGCACAGGTCGCAGTAGGTAAGCTTAAGGAAGTTAATATTTTCGGCAACGACTACAACACCCCTGACGGCACAGGCGTTCGTGACTATATCCATGTAGTAGACCTGGCAGTAGGTCATGTCAAGGCTCTCAAAAAAATCGAGGAAAAGGCCGGCGTATGTGTATACAACCTCGGTACCGGTAACGGCTACAGCGTTCTTCAGGTTGTAAATGCTTTCTCAAAGGCTTGCGGCAAGGATCTTCCATACGTTATCCGCGACAGACGTCCCGGTGATATTGCTATGTGCTATGCTGATCCTGCCAAGGCAAAAGCTGAGCTTGGCTGGGTGGCTGAACGTGGCATCGAAGAAATGTGCGAGGACTCCTGGAGATGGCAGTCCAACAATCCAAACGGATACAATGACTAATAATAATTATAAGCCGCGGCACTAAAACCGTGGCTTTTTCATATTTTTTACAATTATTTTTCCTTTTTTTCTTGCATTTACTACCGGTTAGGAGTAATATGTGTTGGCTTATGGGAAAAGCATTCTTTCTTATTTATATTATAAAGGGGATTATAATATGACAACAACAGCACTTATTTTAGGTATTATATCTATTTGTTTTAGTTGCGCTACCGCTTGGCTAAATCCTATTGGTGTCATTACAGGTATTATTGGTATTACTCTGGGAGTCCACTCAATCAGACATGATTTTCATCTGATGGGAACTGCCAAGGCTGGCTTTATCTGCTCTATCGTCGGTACAGCGATAGGTGTCTTGACTACTATTTTCTGGTATGTCATTGTCCCTTTCGTACTTTTTGATCCGTATATAGCAGATTGGCTTAGAATAATCATTGAAGGGCATTAATGCCCCGACGGAGTATCCGTCACGGAAAGGAAGTATTTATAAATGGAAGCATATGAGATACTTAAATCACTTGCTATCATTGTCCTCTTCAGCAAAACCTTTGGTCTTTTAGCTAAAAAAATCAAAGCTCCGGAGGTAGTCGGTCAGATTATCGCCGGCATTCTCTTGGGACCAAGCTTGCTTAACATCGTAGAGCTTACACCATTTTTGTCACAAATGGCAGAAATCGGTGTCGTGCTTCTTATGTTTTCCGCAGGACTGGGTACCAATCTTAACGAGCTTTTAAAAACAGGCTTTAAGGCCTTTCTTATTGCCTGCTGTGGTGTTTTTATACCTCTTCTGGGCGGTGCACTCTTATATTTCTGCATGTACGGTTTCGCACCTTGGGGTTCACCTGAATTCTACGAAGGTGTATTTATCGGTGTCATTATGACCGCCACTTCAGTATCCATTACAGTTCAGTCCCTTAGAGAGCTGGGTAAGCTTAAGACCACTGTAGGTACGACTGTTTTGTCCGCTGCCATCATTGATGATGTTATCGGCATTATCGTTCTTACTTTTGTTATAGGATTAAAGACCGGTAATTCCTCAGCGGGTTCCGTAATCTGGCATACTGTTCTTTTCTTTGTGGCAGCCTTTATTTTAGGACAGGTACTGTATAGGATTTTCAAATTCCTGGACAAGCGTCATCCTCATTCCAGAAGACTTCCTATTTTATCACTGGCCCTTTGCTTTGCTATGGCTTATTGTGCAGAAAAGTATTTTGGTATAGCTGATATAACCGGCGCTTACGTAGCCGGAATTATCCTTTGCTCCATTAAGGATC
>JAZUFN010000034.1:0-7798 GCA_045640725.1 Lachnospiraceae bacterium | reverse complement strand
GCCCAGGAGATGTCAGAGACATTAGATAGCGTAGCAGCAGCCTTCGTTAATGAAGAAAAGGATGTTAAGAGCACTGCAGATGCTATAAATGGAGCTTTAGACATTATTGCGGAGAAAATATCCGATGAGGCTTCATATCGTACCGAGATTAGAAAAATGACATCTGAGATAGGTATTATTACATCCTCAGCCAAGGATGAAGAGGCAGAATCCGTTTATGAGATGTACTACAACTTCTCTGAGAAAGTAGCTACCCTTCCCGGACATCGTATTCTTGCGCTCAATCGTGGAGAAGCTGAAAAGGTTCTTACAGTTAAGATTACTGCTCCTGAGGACCGTATTCAGACCTATCTGGAGCATCAGATAATTAAGGGACACAATGAAAATACAGAAGAAGCCCTGAAGGCCTGCATTTCTGATGCTTACAAGCGTCTCATTGCTCCTTCAATCGAAAATGAAATCAGAAATGAACTGACTGAAAAAGCGGAAGATGGTGCCATTAAGGTGTTTGGAGAGAATCTTAAGCAGCTGCTTATGCAGCCTCCTATTGTAGGTCAGACAGTCCTGGGCTGGGATCCCGGTTTCCGTACAGGTTGTAAGTTAGCTGTAGTTGATGCTACAGGTAAAGTGCTTGAAACAGCAGTGGTTTTTGCTACACTTCCCGGTATGCATAAAATGGATGAGGCAAAGAGCATCGTTAAGCGCCTCATTCTGAAGCATAAGGTTACCCTCATTTCCGTTGGTAATGGTACTGCTTCACGTGAGTCCGAGCTTTTCATTGTTGACCTTTTGAAAGAGATGAATGTTCCTACCAAATATGTGATTACTTCCGAAGCAGGAGCATCTGTATATTCTGCCAGCAAGTTGGCTACCGAAGAATTTCCTGACTATGATGTTGCACAGCGTAGTGCCGTATCTATTGCCCGCCGTCTCCAGGATCCACTGGCAGAGCTGGTAAAGATTGAGCCACAGGCTATTGGCGTAGGACAGTATCAGCATGATATGAATCAAAAGAAACTGTCTGAGACATTGGCAGGCGTAGTAGAAGATTGCGTAAACAAAGTAGGTGTTGACTTAAATACAGCCAGCCCTGCACTCTTAGAGTATGTTTCGGGCATATCAAAAGTCATTGCCAAAAATATTGTGGCATACAGAGAAGAAAACGGTAAATTCATTACCAGAAATGACCTTCTGAAGGTAGCTAAGCTGGGCCCCAAGGCATTTGAACAGTGCGCAGGCTTCCTTCGTATTATGGATGGTGCTAATCCTCTGGATTCTACTGCTGTTCATCCGGAGTCTTATAAGGCTACCACTGAGCTTCTTTCTACTCTGGGCTTCGTGCCTCAGGATATTGAGACCCTGAGAAAAGAGCAGCTTCAGGCTGCCCGTAACCAGAAGGCTGCAGAAAAAGCAGCAAAGGAAGCAGCACAGCCCAATAAGGACCGCAGAGTAAAAGAACAGAAGCCAAAAGAAATCAGGGTTTCCAATACCAATTCCGTATTTGGCGCAGCCTTCGCCAATGCTATGGCCAAGTCAGGCAAGCCTATGATGGCAGCAACACCTGAGAAAAAAGAGGCATCAAAGAAGCAGGAAACTGTGACGGCAGCTGCAGAAGGAGATAATCTTTCTTCTATCAGCCGCCGCATCAAGGACAAGAAGGCTTTGGCCGAGAATCTCGGTATAGGTGAGCTCACTCTTAACGATATTATAAAAGAGCTGGAGAAGCCGGGCCGTGATCCACGTGATGAGATGCCTAAGCCGATTCTTCGTTCCGATGTACTGGAAATGAAGGATCTTACAGAAGGTATGGTCCTCAAAGGCACAGTAAGAAATGTAATCGATTTTGGCGTATTTGTAGATATCGGCGTGCACCAGGATGGACTGGTACATATATCCCAGATCACCAATAAGAAATTCATCAAGCACCCCCTGGAAGCAGTTAGCGTGGGTGATATAGTTGATGTTAAGGTTATGTCTGTGGATCTTAAAAAACAGCGCATTCAGCTTACTATGATTTTGTAATTTTTTGAGTTAATGGATTTTGGACGGACTGTGAGTAGTGACTTTACAATTATTCCCGGCAGCATTGTTGAAAACTGCGGGTAGGATACAGTGAGGAAAATATGTCAGAGGAATTGAAAAACATATCAGAGGAAGAGGAAAAAGAGGAAGCAACACGTGAAGTGTCTGAGCCCAGCGGGCGTAAAGTGACTTTTGAAGTTACAATGAAGACAAATTACATGTTTTCTTTTCTCTTTTACAATTCCTATTATGGCGTTAGAGGGGGCATAAATTATGCCCTTTCAGCTGTTGCGATAGTAGCTCTTATCTGTGGTTTTGGTGATTCGCCTGTAGCAACATTTTTCTTGGTGCTACTGGCACTGCTTTTCACCGTTATTGAGCCACTTATGTTGCTTTTTAAAGCCTTTCGTCAGGTAAAGACATCTGAAAGCTTTAAGCTGCCGATGACTTATACTTTTGCTGAAAATGCTTTTTATCTTCAACAGGGTGATGTGAGACAACAGGCGCCTTGGGAGCTGGTGCTTTTGGTTCGTGAGACCAGAGATCTTATTATACTTTTTACCGGTGGCAACAATGCCATCCTATTGCCTAAAGATCAGATTGAGGAATTAGATGAGCTAAAGGCTGTTTTACGTATTGCCAGACCTGAAGAAACAAAGAAGCTTAAATAAAATTATATTGGAAAGATATGAGAAAAGAAGTTTTTACATCAAATTCTCCTGCTGAAACAGGGGACATAGCAAAAATTATTGCAGGGAGCATACAGCCCGGGACTGTTATTTGTCTTAATGGTGATTTGGGCGTGGGAAAGACTGTATTTACTAAGGGCTTTGCCAAAGGCCTGGGGATTATGGAGCCTGTGGTTTCCCCTACTTTTACCATTATGCAGAGCTATACCGGCGGAGTTATGCCGTTATATCATTTTGATGTGTACAGAATAGAAGATCCCGCAGAGATGGATGAGATTGGCTATGAAGATTGCTTTTTTGGTCAGGGAGTTTCTTTGGTGGAATGGTCAGAGCTAATTAAAGAGCTGATTCCTGAAAAGCATATTGAAGTTACCATAAAAAAGGATCTTTCCAAGGGCTTTGATTTTAGAAATATAGAGGTGGTATATACAGATGACGGAGATACTTGCCATTGAGGCTTCCGGACTTGTAGCCGGAGTAGCTATTGCTACAGAAGAAAAAATAATAGGTGAGTGTTCAGTGAATCTTAAAATGACTCATTCAGAGACTCTTTTACCTATGGTAGATGACCTGGTAAAAAGAACAGGCAGTAACCTGTCTGATTTTAATGCCATTGCAGTTTCAGGTGGCCCGGGAAGTTTCACAGGCCTTCGTATTGGTTCTTCCACGGCTAAAGGTCTGGGCTTGGCACTTAATATACCTATTGTTTCTGTGCCTACTGCAGAGGCTATTGCCTTCAATATTTTTGGATTTGAGGGAGTGATTTGCCCGCTTATGGATGCAAGACGAAATCAGGTGTATACAGGCCTTTACAAAAATACTGCTGAGGGATTTACTGTAGTTGCAGATCAGATGGCTGTAGACATAAATGATATCGTAGAAAAAATAAATGCCTTGGGTGAGCCTGTCATTTTACTGGGTGATGGGGTGCCGGTTTATAGAAATATTTTAAGAGAAAAGCTAAAGGTGAGCTATCAGTTTGCTCCGGCCTCATTGGCTGTTCAGCGCCCTGCGTCTCTGGCCGCCAGAGCTTTACAGCTTTATGCCGAGGGCAAAGTAGTAGCAGCAGCAGACCATGCACCTGATTATCTACGACAGTCACAGGCTGAGCGAGAAAGAGAAGAAAAGCTTAAATGATTATTCGTTCCATGACAATAGAAGACTGCAGTAAGGTGGCAGAAATAGAGGCTGCTACTTTTTCCGAGCCTTGGAGCTATGAGGTGTTTTTAGGTTGCCTTATGCAGGAAAACTATCATATGGTTGTGGCTACAGATGATAATAATCATGAAGATATCTGGGGATATTATTGTTTTTACACGGTTTTAGATGAGGGGGAGATAGGCAATGTATGTGTCATAAGCGACAAGAGACGCATGGGAGTAGCAGATGCCATGATGGATTACCTTATTGAAAGTGGCCGTGATTTAGGGCTTTCCGTATTTTTTCTGGAAGTTAGAGAAAGTAATATTCCGGCGCAAAATCTGTATAAGAAAAAGGGTTTTGTGCAGAATGGGCTAAGAAAAAATTTTTACACGCTGCCTACCGAAAACGCTATTCTTATGCAGTGTGAGTTGAAAAGTGAAGTATAAAAAAGGAGTACCTAATGCTAGATGTTTGTCTCGTTGGCACAGGCGGAATGATGCCGCTTCCTCGCAGATGGCTTACTGCACTGATGCTTAAGTACAATGGACATGGAATATTGATAGATGCCGGAGAGGGTACTCAGGTGGCTATGAGATGTGCGGGGCTTAGCTTTCATGATATAGACGTTATTCTAATCACTCATTTTCATGGGGATCATATTTCCGGCCTGCCCGGACTTCTGCTTTCCATGGGCAATGCAGAGCGCACAGAACCGGTTACTATTGTCGGACCCAAAGGGCTTGCCAGGATTGTTGGTCAGTTGCGATGCATAGCACCGGAACTGCCGTTTGAGGTTAATTTTATTGAACATTCCGAAAATGAACAAATATATGATTTTTATGGGATGCAAGTTTCTGCGTTTAAGGTAAATCATAATGTAACATGTTATGGATACAGTGTTAGTATTAAAAGGGCAGGACTTTTTAATCCTGACAGGGCCAAGGAGCTTAAAATCCCACTGCCTTATTGGAACAGGCTTCAAAAGGGGGAGATTATTTCCGATGGTGATATGACCTTTACCCCGGATATGGTGCTCGGACCGGAGCGTCAGGGCCTAAAAGTGACCTATTGCACCGATTCCAGACCTACTGATAATATAATAAAATATGCCACAGATGCCGATATTTTTATATGTGAAGGCATGTATGGAGAGCCGGACAAGCAGGCAGATGCTATTGCAAAAAAGCACATGACATTTAAAGAAGCCGCCAAAATGGCCCTGGAAGCTAATGCAAAGGAAATGTGGCTTACCCATTACAGCCCTTCCATGGCTCATCCTAAAGAGTTTAAAAAAGCAGCACAGGATATTTTCCCCAACACACTTATTGCCAGAGACGGTGAGAGCAGAACATTGCGATTTGTTGAGGATTAGTATAATTAAGGCGAGGCCTTTTGGCTGCTGTAGTTTATAGTAGGGAAAGGAGTATCTTATGAAAAAGTATTTGGGTAAAATTATTGCCGCTGTTATAGTCCTTGGACTCGTAATATGGGGGATTTTTTACTGGGTTAACAATCGTGATAACTCCTCAGGTTTAGGTTCTTCCAATAAAAAGAATTCAGAAGCCCAGACCATTATTGAAAAGGATTTGAATATATACTATCCTTCGACTCCGTCATCTGTAGTGGATCTTTGGTGCCGTATAAATAAATGCTGGTATGGCAGCCTGTCCATCTCTGAAAAGGAACTGGACGGATTGATTTCACAGATTCGTTTGCTTTATGACGATGAATTTCTGGCGGTGAATCCTCTGGATGGTTATAAAGAGGCTTTGACTAAAGAAATAAAAGATTATAAGACTAAAAAGAAAATTTTAGTTCTAACAAAGGTTCAAAAACAATCTCAAATCCAGTATTTTACCGGTAAGGACAAGGATGGTAATCCTGCCAATTTTGCTTCAGTAGTATGTTATTTAATGGTTCAGGAAAAGAAAACAAGTGTCACTTATTCATACCAGAAGTTTCTTCTCCGAGAGGATGACAATAAACACTGGCGTATAGTCGGCTGGGAAAAAACTGATAAAATCGATATTGATTAAATATATTTATGTGTAATGGAAGGCATGTTTTATGAGTGATATAAATATCCTCGCAATTGAATCATCCTGCGACGAGACCGCAGCGGCTGTCATTCGTAATGGCCACGAAGTTTTGTCCAATGTTATTTATTCTCAAATTGATTTACATACTCTTTACGGTGGCGTTGTGCCTGAAATAGCATCACGCAAACATATTGAAAAAATAAATCCAGTCGTTTCACAGGCTCTTTCCGATGCAGGCATGGAGCTTAAGGATGTTGATGCGGTGGCAGTTACTTATGGTCCGGGGCTTGTGGGCCCGCTTCTGGTGGGGGTATCTGCAGCCAAGGCTATTGCATACGCAGCAGAAAAGCCGCTTATTGGAGTTCACCATATAGAGGGGCATGTATCAGCAAATTTCCTTGAGCACAAAGATTTGCAGCCTCCTTTTATGTGTCTTATTGTGTCCGGTGGTCATACCCATTTGGTGATTGTAAAGGATTTTGGACAATATGAGATAATCGGCCGCACTCAAGATGATGCTGCTGGTGAAGCCTACGATAAAGTAGCACGTGCCATAGGCCTCGGTTATCCCGGAGGTCCTAAAATCGATCGTGTTGCCAAAGAGGGAAATCCCAATGCTATTCAATTTCCCAGAGCTAAGGTGGATGATAACCCTTATGATTTTAGTTTTTCCGGCCTTAAATCAGCGGTGTTGAACTATCTGAATCAGGCTGAAATGAAAGGGGAAGAAGTGGTGCAGGCTGATGTGGCCGCCTCTTTTCAGGCAGCTGTTGTAGATGTACTGGTGGATAAAACTCTTCATGCGGCAAAAGAATATGGTTACAAGACCATAGCTCTTGCGGGAGGTGTAGCCTCTAACTCAGCTATTAGAGCGGGGATGAAAGAAGCCTGCGATAAAAACGGCATAGAGCTTATATATCCGTCACCAATTTTTTGTACAGACAATGCAGCCATGATTGGTGCAGCTGCATACCATGAGTTTTTAAAAGGCAATTTTGCTGACCTTTCGCTGAATGCAATTCCAAATCTTAAATTGGGAGAAAGAGAATAAAATGGTAACAGCCATTATTTTATCCGGTGGATCCGGCAAAAGAATGGGAGTGGATTGCCCCAAGCAATATCTTAATATAAATGGTAAGATGGCACTTGAGTACACTCTTATCAGTTTTCAAGAGTCAATGGTGGATGAAATAGTGCTTGTATGTGCAGAAGGCTATGAAGACCTTTGTCGGGAACTGCTATGTAAAAACAGAATTAGCAAATGCAAGAAGGTTGTTATTGGCGGGGCTGAGAGGTATTTTTCTGTTTATGAAGGGCTGAAGGCTTGCAGTGAAAGCGATTATGTTCTTATCCATGACGGAGCCAGGGTATGTATAGAATCAGATACCATTAATATGGCCATTGATAAAGTAAAAAAGCTTAAGGCTTGTGTGGTAGGGATTAAGGCTATAGAAACCATTCATATGACAGATAACGATGGTAAAATAGTTTCTTCTCCTGACAGAAGGCTACTATGGACAGCCCAGACTCCCCAGTGCTTTTCTTATAGTCTTTGTTTTGACGCTTATAAAAAGGCAATAGAGGCCGGAGACCGGGGGATTACAGACGATGCCATGGTAGTCAGGAAGTATGGAGGCAGTCCGGTGTACATGATTGATGGTAAGGCTACCAATATCAAGCTTACCAGGCCCTCAGATATTCCAATAATAGAAAGTATTCTTTCCGAATCAAAAAAATAGAAATGTATGAAAAATATGAAAAATAGGTCACTTGTAAAATTTAATTCCACTTTGTAATGGTTACTTCCACCTTTCGAACTAAAATACGACTGGTGGAAGTTTTTTATTCCTTTTTTGATGGCTTTTTTGAAAAAAAGTATCTATAATTAGCTCAAAGCCGGAAAAA
>JAZUFN010000033.1:0-5863 GCA_045640725.1 Lachnospiraceae bacterium | reverse complement strand
AATTCTTTTAAGCGTGGATCCTTGGGTGCTGTAAAAAATTCGTCCGGCGGAGCAATTTCCTTGATGATGCCCTCATCAATAAAGACGACTTTGGTAGCCACTTCTCTGGCAAACCCCATCTCATGAGTCACTATAATCATGGTCATGCCCTCATCAGCCAGCTGCTTCATTAGCTCCAATACTTCTCCTACCATTTCAGGATCAAGAGCAGAAGTAGGCTCGTCAAAAAGGATAACATCCGGATTCATGGCCAGGGAGCGCACTATGGCCACTCTCTGCTTCTGACCGCCGGAAAGAGTAGATGGATATACGGAAGCCTTATCCTGCAGGCCGATACGTGCCAGCAGCTTCATGGCATTTTCTCTGGCTTCAGCCTTAATCTTTGCCTTGTCAGTGGTAATTGGAATCAGTTCCTTTTTGGTAAAACGGGCAAAGAAATTGTGACGCTTGGCTTTTTTCAAATCCTTGATACCAAGGTAGACCGGAGCCAGCATGATATTCTGTATAACTGTCTTATTATTAAATAGATTAAAGTGCTGGAAAACCATGCCCATTTTACGACGATGGATGTTGATATCTACGCTCATGTCAGCAATGTCAACACCATTAAAGATAATCTTACCGCCTGTGGGGTCCTCCATACAGTTTAAGCATCTTAAAAAGGTGCTTTTTCCGGAACCGGAAGGGCCGATGACTACGATTCTGTCACCTTTTTCCACCTTAAGATTGATGCCCTTAAGTACTTCATTTCCTTCGAAATTCTTTTTGAGATCAATGACATCTATCACTTTTTTTCAGGCTCCTTTCCATTAATTTTATACCAAGAGAAATAAGCAATACCAGAAGGATGTAGATAATAGCCATGACTAAGTATGGTACCATGAATTCATAACTGTTGGTACCGATATAATTGAAGGCTTTATAAAGATCGGTGGCGCCCACAAAGCTAACCACGGAAGTCTCCTTAACCAGGGAAATAAACTCATTTCCCAGAGTAGGCAATATATTTTTTACTGCCTGCGGAATTACTATTTTAAACATGGTGGTGCCAAAAGAAAGTCCTACTGAACGACCGCCTTCCATCTGGCCATGGTCTACGGACTGAATGCCACTTCGCATTATTTCAGATACATAAGCTCCCGAATTCAGACCAAATACCAGTATGGCCACATTTAGGCCGGATATTCTCACTCCCATCAGAGGGAAAAGCACATAGTAAAAAACCAAGAGCTGGACTACTATGGGTGTACCACGGAAAAGGCCTACGTAAAATGAACAAATGGCATTTAACACCTTCGGCAGAGTTTTGTACTTGGGGATAACACGGACCGTAGCTATCAAAGTACCTATTACGATACCGATAAAAAGGCCCAGAATCGCTATAACCACTGTATTCCTAAGGCCTTCAACCACATCCTCCCAGCCCCCCTGGTGGATAAAAATCTGGATGAAACGCTCAATTTTGGCTCCAAAGCTTCCCATTTTTTCTTTCCTTTTCTACTAATCACAGGAGCAGACTCGGCTGCCCACTCACACATTATTTGCAGTTACTATTCACAGAAAATCAAGTGCAGGCAATTACTTACCTGCACTTGGTTCTAGTATAGCAATTTCCATACCATTATTCAATACTACTGAAGCTTGTTGATAGCCTCTGTAATAGCTGCTGCGGGAGCGGCATCAATGATAACAAAATCAAGATTACCGTTAATCAGGTCCTGAACAGCCAGTGATCCATTCTTATAGCCTACGGTAGTGAAAGCAAAGCCCTTGAAGCCCCAGTCTTCGTCACCCTTACAGAAAAACTCACCTGTAGTACCATTCTGAACACCCACCTTAGTGCTCTTGGTGTACTTTTCAAGAACTGCCTGTACATCATCTGCTGTCTTACAATCAGCAAATCTCTTGTCATCTTCTTTTACGATAATCTTCTGGGAAGCAGAATAGTAGGAAGTAGTGAAGTTAACATATGTTTTTCTATCGTCATTTACTGTAAGACCTGCCATAGCGATGTCGCACTTCTGCTGACCTACGGAAAGAACTACTGCGTCAAAATCCATATTGTTGATAACCAGCTCTTTGCCCAGATACTTAGCCAGAAGAGCCGCAATCTCCATATCGATTCCGTAGTAATTGGAACCTTCTGTATACTCAAATGGCTCAAAAGCAGCATTGGTAGCTACTACCAGCTGATCCTTTTTATCATCCAGTACAGCACTCTTCACAGCTGTTGGAGTGCCATTACCGAAATATTTGTTACAAATAGCCTCGAAAGTGCCATTCTTCATAATCTTTTCAATAAATTCGTTGGTCTTGGTCAACAGCTCCGGCTGATTCTTATCAACGCCAAAAGCATACTGCTCTTCTGTAAGCTCAATATCAACCACCTGGACCTTTGTGCCTTTTGCCTTACCGCATGCAGTCAGGGATGAGAGTCCCAGAATCAGTACCAGCATAACAGCTACTAAACGTGTTATTTTCTTCATAGTATATTCTCCTTCGTCATTTTAAAAACAATGAAGCACATTATATACACGTGTAATAATTATGTCAATACAATTTTATATTTATGCAAAATTTTTCTGTGAGGTGCCGCATAATATGCAAAAGCCTTCACTGACCTGCCAAATAGATATCAGGAAGCGCAAGGGGCTCATAGTCCACCGCAGGGCCCACCAGATTCACGTGACGGCCACCTTTTTCATCAGTATATATATGCTTTCCTGTATGCATATGTCCATGAATATTCAGGCAAAAATCCAAGCCATATACAGGCTCATGGCTGAGTAAAATATCGGATGCAATAAAGAGTGGGCCATCAAATACCTGATCAAAGTATGATTTGTAGAAATCATCTGACCGGGTGTCATGATTACCTTTTATCAGGATTTTTCGGCTGCATTTTATTTCATTAAAATAGTGAGCCTGGCCACAATCTCCCAAGCAGATAAGGGTATCTGCCGCTGCCACTTTCATTTTAATTCGGTAAAGAAGCTCCTCTGTCGGCAGCCAGTCTTTTTCATCGTAATCATTGAAGTGAGTATCTGAAATCAGCCATATTTTCCCGCCTGTAGCAAAGGTGCTGAATGGTTCATATAAATTATACATGTGAAATACTCCTGACGAGCATAGAGTCCGTTTATTAAAATCCGATGTACTAGAAACCTAAAACGTCGTCCACCAGAATGACATGCATTCTGCCCTGATGACGCTCATAGCGGGTAATCAGGAAATTGCAGCAAATAGTGTCCGGAGACTTGCAATCCATACACTTACCTGTCCTGGTACATGGTGTAGCCTTACCAAAGCGCTGAGTATTGATGGTAGCAGCTTCATTTCTGGCTCTTTTTACCGCACTGTCAATGTCGCCTGTTACTTTGTTCATACTGACTACCAGAATGACCTTTTTAGGGCCGTAGGCATAGGCGGAAACACGGTTGGAATTGCCATCTATATTCACTAAAATACCGTCATTGGTCATGGCATTGGCACTGCCCAGGTAAACGTCAGCGCTATAAGCCGCCAGTGCTGCAGCCTGCTTATCCTCAGCGGTGTCACGGTCCAGGAAGTTATAGTTGCCATTTTTCAGAGCATCCTTAAGACCTATCTCAGCTATAGTCATGGAGCCTCCCATGGTCACTGTATCGCCTTCAGCGATAAGAGATAAAGCCAGATTCTTGGCTTCCTCTTTTGTATGTACATAGTATCCGGACATATTTCTGGACTCCAGTCCCTTTATAATCTCCGGTGCCAATAAATCATTTCTTTTTGTAATGTGTTCAAGCATTTTTTATCCTCCTGTTCTCCGTGCCACGATTCATGAAATGGCATAACCCAGATACTGCAAAAAACCTTCCAGGCCTTCACAAACATCTCTGTAGGTCTCGTCAAAATCCCCGGTATACCAGGGATCAGCTATAGACTGCCCATGTCTTTTTTCATCAGATGCAAAGTCCAAAAGAAGCTTTACCTTGCCCTCCGGGTCACCCTCAGCTATACGGGTCATATTGCGAATATTGGCACTGTCCATACCTATAAGATAATCGAAATCTCTGCAATCCGCAAGAGTCATTCTTCTGGCTCTATGTGGCACCGGTTCTATCCCCTCCCGGCGCAGCTTTGCCACCGTGCCATAGTGGGGCGGATTACCAATTTCTTCTGTGGATGTTGCCGCCGAATCAATATAAAACATAGCTTCCAGGTGACGCTCCCGCACCATATGTGCAAAAACACTCTGGGCCATTGTGGAACGGCAGATATTGCCGTGGCAGATAAATAATACTCTAATCATACGCTTTTTCCTTTATTTACAAGTGTTTCAGCCATTTTTATAATCTGCTAACTTGGCATATATTGGTATAAAATGGCATAGTTTTGTAAGCAAAAGGTGTAAAAATTTAGGTTTTTACCGAAAAAATACTTCCACATTAAAAATTCACACTAATTGTAGTTCCCACTCCAGGTGCACTATCCAGATCAATATGTGCATCATGCAGCTCTACTATGTGCTTTACAATTGCTAACCCCAGTCCGGTTCCTCCCGTAGCCTTTGATCTGCTCTTATCTACTCTGTAAAAGCGTTCAAATACTCTTTCTTGTTCTGATGCCGGAATACCAATACCATTGTCTTTTACGGTTAGGATTGTTCTACAGTCCTTTTTGGTGACGGATATGGCAACTTTTCCACCCGGATTATTATATCGTATTGCATTCTGCGCCAGGTTTTCAATTAACTCCTTCAGCATATCTTTACTTCCACGAACCCGACATTCTTCTCCTTCAAGGGTTATAGATACGCCTCTTTGATTCGCATTGACAGTTAATTCCTCCATGCATTCATGGGCAGTTTCAAATAAATCAATTTCTTCAAAAGAATTTTCATTTTCTTTTCTGTCAAGCTCAGATAACCTGATTATGTCATTAATAAGAGCAAGCAATCTGTCAGAATTCTTCCTGATTTCCTGATAAAAATGCCTTTTCTGCTCCTGCGGCGCCATATCACCTTCTAGGAGCTCTGCATAACCGGATATAGCGGTAAGCGGTGTTTTTAACTCATGAGATACATTCGCTGTAAAGTCCTGTCTTGCTTTTGCTGCAGCGAGAATGTCCGTATGCTGGCGACGAAGCATTTCTGCCAAAGGATCCAATTCCTTATAAGGAGATTCATAGTCAGAGTTCTCCAAATTTTTGGCCATTGTTTCAACAGGAAGCAAAAGTTGCTTTGTAAGCATATGAGAAATAGCAATACAGATAGCAATGATAAGCAGAATAATCATTGCTATAATTGGTGCTGCAGACATAAATACAGACCACAGGCTCTCAGCATCAGTAGCCACTCGAAGCACAGTTCCATTGTCTAAAAGCACGGCATAGTAGAAGGTGTTTTTGTTCATGGTGTCCGAATTTCTGACTGCTTCACCCGCACCCTTGTCAAAGGCCTCTTTAATCTCTGGTCGATCATTATGATTTGTAAGTTGTTCTGCAGACGCATCATTATCGTAAAGGACCGTACCATCCTTGCCTATCCAGGTAACACGAAGTTCACTCATATCTGTCGACAAATCAATCCTATCAGTATCTATATTAACTGATTCAAAATAATGAGTGTCCTTAAGCAGCTTGGCACTTACTGACAAATCAGCTCTGATCTGTTTTTCCAAGAGGCTGTAATATATAATTGTACTTCCAATGACTGTAGCTACAACCGCAAGTATGGCGATCCCCACAAGTCTTTTATTTATCTTGCTTTTCATTCAATTACATACCCGACGTTTCTGATTGTTTTTATTCTGGATCCATATTCTCCCAACTTCTGCCTAAGAGTTTTTACGTGCATATCTATTGTTCTCGATTCGCCCTCATA
>JAZUFN010000032.1:0-5024 GCA_045640725.1 Lachnospiraceae bacterium | reverse complement strand
TATGTAGCCTGCTGCTTCAAAGGTACGCACTCCGGCCTTCACCTTGAAATTACCTGTATCTACCACAAGACCGGAATACATGATATTGGCTATTTCATTCTTCAATTTAAAGCCGGGCACGGCATATTGAAGAATCTCCGCTACCATTTCACAGGTAGAAGAGGCATAGGGCTCAATATATGATAAAAGTGCATTATCGATTTTCTTTTCAGACTGTCTGTGGTGATCGATAACTACCACGTTATCTGTAAGATTCAGGAGCTCAGGTGTATCTGTATTGCCCGGAACGCATGTATCTACTATAACCAGAAGGGTATCCTTATCTACATGGTCCTTGGCTTTATTGCCTGTGATATACAGGTCTTCTTCGTATTCATCAGTCATCCTGAAAGGATCCACGAAGCTTTTAACAGTCTTACTCTCTCCTGAAAGAACAATATATGTACGCTTACCCAGGGCCTTGGCCAGAGCATATATTCCGGCGGAGGCACCTACAGAGTCGGTATCTCCACCTCTATGGCCCATAACCACCACGTGGTCGTACTTTTCGATATACTCTTTAAGAGCCTGAGCCTTTACTCTTGCCTTGGTCTTGGAAGTCTTTTCAACAGATGCAGCCACACCGCCATAGTATTTGATATCGGAATTCTGCCTCTTTATAACTACCTGATCACCGCCTCGTCCCAGAGCCAGTGTCATAGCATCATTTGCATACTCCAGGCTACGGCTGTACATATTGGGGTACACGCCCAGACCGATGGAAATGGTGAATTTTATATCGTAGGAATTAAGATTACGGATGGTCTCCAACAGTGAGAAGCCATCCTCTTCCATTGCCTGCAGGTAGCGGGCACGGAAAACAAACATAAACTTGTCTTTTTCCAAACGTCTAAGAATAGTATCGTAGCCCTTAAGATAGCGGTTAATCTCTGATTCTACCCATGTAGTAGCAAATGAACGCTTTGTCTCGTCCTTGCCCTCGCAGGCA
Organism: Lachnospiraceae bacterium; assembly: GCA_045640725.1. Classification (GTDB taxonomy): domain Bacteria; phylum Bacillota; class Clostridia; order Lachnospirales; family Lachnospiraceae; genus RGIG3528. The sequence goes on along the minus strand of JAZUFN010000032.1, from coordinate 4,036 downwards.
TCTTCATAGTTATCGATATAAAGGAGACCTACTACCATCTTTTCATCTTGGATTTCTTTTTTCAGAGCCACATTCTCGGTCTCGTCATAGAGCATCATGGCTACCAGGGAATCCGCGGGTGCATCCACTTCGCGTTCATCACGCCAAAGAACAGTATCACCATAATTGGAAGGTGTCAACAGTCTGAGCTTAATGCGGTAAGTATGCCCCAGATAATCCACAAGATTCTCAACATCTTCCTCAACTCCGGGCATTTTTTTCAGCTCGTCATTGTTAAAAAGCTCGCTTACTGTATACTTGAAAAACTTGCTGGTGGGGATGATATCAATAAGCTCATTGCTGCCCCAAATAATATGTCCGCCCAGATCCAAAAGACCAAAGGGCACATCCAGTTGTTTCAGCATGGTACGACTGGCCTCGTTAAATTCCAAGGCAAATTCCACCATCTGCTTTTGCAGTGCCTTCTTTTTAAAGCTCAGCAGATAAAAGCCGAATCCAACATATACAAGGCTCAGAATAGCTGTCGCAATACGAATGGGAGCAAACATTATAAACAGTATTACATTGGATGCCAACCCTATAATGACAAGTACACGAATCATCTGCATGTAGGTATTAAGTGCACCATCTACTGCTATTTGTCTTTTCTCTTTGCTCATAACTCTTTTATCTCCCGGATAAAATCCAAAGGTTAATATTATAAATGTGATTATGCCAGCTTGGAAGTAACAAATACATCATAAATTGAACGAATTGCATTCTCAAAATCGCCATTGGATACACCAATGATAATATTAAGCTCTGATGAACCCTGATCTATCATCTTGATATTAATTTTGTTGTGGGCAAGTGCTGCGAAAATACGGGCAGCAACACCACGATTAGACTTCATGGAACGACCTACTACAGCTATAAGCGCTACATCAGAATCGATATCAATGGAGTCAGGATCTGTAAGGCGATGAATAGCTGCCAGTACCTGTTGCTCCTTGCCTTCGAATTCAGGCTGATGGACAAATACAGACATAGTGTCTATGCCGGATGGCATATGCTCAAAGGAAATACCTGAAAGCTCAAATGCCTCCAGTGCTCTCCTCCCAAACCCAATCTCGGAATTCATCTGGTCTTTTTCGATATTGATGGATACAAAGCCCTTCTTTCCGGCTACACCTGTGATAGTGTACTCGCTCTGCTTGCAGGTATTCTCTACAATCATGGTACCGGGATCGGTAGGGATATTGGTATTTCTGATATTGATAGGGATGCCGGCTTTTCTTACAGGGAAAATAGCATCCTCGTGAAGTACGGATGCACCCATATATGCCAGCTCACGAAGCTCCTTGTAGGTAATGGTATTAATGACCTGAGGATCCTTTACGATACGTGGGTCGGCTACCAGGAAGCCTGATACATCTGTCCAGTTCTCGTATATATCAGCACCTGCTGCACGAGCAAGGATAGAGCCTGTGATATCGGAACCGCCTCTGGAGAAGGTCTTTACCACGCCCTCACGGGTAGCACCGTAAAAGCCGGGGAGAACCACTTTATCCATGGTCTTAAGTCTCTTGGAAAGGGCTGCATTGGTATCCTCGGAAAGGAAATTACCCTCACTATCAAAGAAAATAACAGTAGCTGCATCCAGGAATTCATATCCCAGGAAATCCGCCATAATAATACCGTTCAAGTATTCACCGCGGGAAGCTGCGTACTGAACGCCTGCCTTGGCCTTGAAATTTTTTTCGATAGTCTTAAATTCATCTGTCAGGTCTGTAGAAAGCTCCAGACCGGCAATAATCTCATCATAACGGGCCTTAATCTTGGCCAGAGCATCGGAAAAATCCTTGTCCTGATCTGCAAGCGCATAGCAGGCATACAGCATATCTGTAACCTTTGTATCCTTTGAATTTCTCTTGCCGGGAGCAGAAGGCACTACGTATCTTCTTTCCTCTTCCGCTCTTATTATATTACCTACTTTTTTAAACTGATTTGCGTCAGCCAGGGAGCTTCCGCCAAACTTAACTACCTTAACCATTATTAAATCTGCCTCTCATATTATTCCCAATGGGTATTTTACTTTTCAGGAAGAGCATAGGTGCTCTCATCCATCTGAACTTCCTTGTTAAATGCTACTGTATCGTGTTTAACGGTATCCAGATAAGAATGGGCACCGTTACTGTTTCCGGATTTCATCTGAATTACTGCCACTGCAATATTGGAACAGTGGTCGGATACTCTTTCGTAATTGGTAAGCAGGTCTGACAGTACAAAGCCCATCTGAATGGTGCATTCGCCATTGACCAGACGCTCAACGTGACGAGCCTTAATCTCTCTGTGAAGCTCATCAACAACCTCTTCCAGAGGCTCTACTTTGGCTGCCATATTCATGTCCTCTGTCTCAAAAACACTGACAGTCTCCGTAACTATATCACTGACTGCTTTCTGCAGCACTGCAATCTCCTGCTTTGCAGCATCTGAAAACTGCAATCCCTTAGTATTTATCTCGTCTGCCACTTCCTTTATATTCAGGGCGTGGTCAGAAATACGCTCAAAATCACCTATACAACGAAGAATTTTGGTAACGGCATTACTGTCTTTTTCGCTGAGACGGGTATCCGCAACCTTAACCAGGTATGCTCCCAGCTCATCCTCAAACATATCTACCTTGCTCTCCAGATCAACTACCTTTTGCGCATTTTTAGCATCGTAATTATCCAAAAGATCAAATGCCAGGAAAAGAGCCTTTTTGGACAGCTGCGCCATATTCAGGGTAACTGCCTTACACTGCTCGATAGCAAAGGAAGGTGTAGCCAGGAATCTGGCATCCAGAAGCTTGAATTCTCTCTTTTCTTCCTTGTCGCTCTTGTCTTCATCGCGAACTGTGATGGTAGCCAGCTTCTCAATAAGGGATGCGAAAGGGAAAAGCACCACTGTGGTTCCTATATTGAACATGGAGTGGATAAGTGCAATCTTATCCGTATCTGCAGCCTGCTCTACAAAGGCAAAATTGAAAATAGCATTTGCTATATAGAAAAGTGCCAGGAAAAGCACTGTACCAATCATATTAAAGTAAAGGTGCACGAAGGATGCACGCTTTGCGTTTTTGCTGGCACCAACGGCTGAAATAAGAGCCTTGAAACAGGTACCGATATTCTGTCCCATAATAATGGGGATAGCTGCACCGAAGGTAACCGCACCGTTGACACAGAAGGACTGAAGAATGGCAACAGATGTGGCTGAGGACTGTACCAGGACGGTAAGAATGGTACCTGCCAAAACACCAAACAAAGGATTGGTAAAGGTTACCAGGAGATTCTGTACTGATGGCAACTTAGCAAGAGGAGCGACCGCATCCTTCATGGTGGTCATACCCAGCATCAGCATGGCAAAACCCAGCAGAATGTTACCTATATCTCTTCTCTTTTCCTTTTTGGATATCATTCGAAGAAGGATGCCTATGAAGCCTGCCAGACCGGCCAGACTCTCAGGCTTTAAGAGCTGAAGAGCCAGTGTAGCTTCATCACCTATAGAAGACAAAGCCATAATCCAGGAAGTAATAGTGGTACCGATATTGGCACCCATAAGTACTCCTACAGCCTGTGAAAGCTTCATGATACCGGAGTTAACCAGGCCGACTACCATTACAGATGTAGTGGTGGATGACTGAATAGCTGCAGTTACCAGCGCACCGAATATAACCGCCAGAAACCTGTTGGTAGTAAGCTTTCCAAGTACCTTTTCCAATGTTCCGCCGGCCATCTTTTCCAGATATTTGCCCATGGTATCCATACCAAAAAGGAACAATGCAATACCTGCAAGAAAGCCCAGCAATGTGAATATCCAACTCATGTGTAAGTCCTCATTTTCAGCAAATTTTATTCATAACAATTTAAAACTATACCACACTAAATTCTACTATTTATAGTGAAAAAAAGCAAATGGTTTTTCTTGTGAAAATGTGACAGGGGGACGTTACTGATTGACACAAATGTGACAGGGGGACGTATCTAATTGACACACTTTTTATGCGAAAAAGTGT
>JAZUFN010000031.1:0-13167 GCA_045640725.1 Lachnospiraceae bacterium | reverse complement strand
GTCTCTAAGCTCCAATGCATTGCTCAGATTGCCATTGTGAGCCAGGGCCATCTTGCCCTTCATGTGATTGACCTCAATAGGCTGGACATTGTTCCTGGTAGTAGCGCCTGTAGTGCCATACCGTACATGAGCTACTGCTATCTGTCCCTTGGGATATTTGGCCAGGCGGTCTGCAGTAAAAACATCACTTACCAGGCCTAAATCCTTGTGGCTGTGAAAAACGCCTTCGTCATTAACCACAATGCCGCAGCTTTCCTGTCCTCTGTGCTGCAGGGCATACAGACCGTAATAGGAGAGCTTTGCTACATCCACAGTTTCCTTAGAATACACTCCAAAAACACCACATTCCTCGTGAATAGCCATACTTCGACTCCTTTGTCCTTCTATTTTTCCAAAAAAAGGGGCACTTATGGAAGACCCATAAGCGCCCTTGCTTTTATAACGTAGAAACTATATTCTTTTTTTGTTTTTTTGTCAAGAAACATTTTCGTAACAGACTGTAAACAGTAACACTAATTGCCAAACTTAAAGTTCGGATAATCTCCCTTAGCCTTAAGATAATCAACGATTCCCTTTACAATAGCATCTGCCATTTTATCCTGAAATTCCTCTGACAAAAGGCTCTTAAACTCATCCGGATTGGACATATATCCACATTCAACCAGAATCGAAGGCTTTTGTGTCCTTAATACAATGAGATCCTCACCCTCCATGATACTTCTGCTGTATCCTACAGCAGACTTGATAGCAGTGTGGACCTTACTTGCCAAAGTAGCATTATTGGCATTATAGTTCTTCGCTCTCCATACCTCAGCTCCCTTAACCTTTGGCATGGAAGTATATTCATTCTGATGAATAGCCAGGAAAAGATCTATGTCGGTTGCATCCGACAGCTCGCGCTTATAATTATTGTATCTCTGGGTATCAGTCTTGGAATTCGGGAAATTCTTTTTAAAGAAGTTATATATCTCCTTGTCAAAAAAATTCCCCATCTTATCGTTACTTCTGGTCATTACCACCTGAATTCCCATTACCTGAAGCTTACTGGATACCTTTAAAGCAATCTGCAGGTTGATATCTTTTTCATTGTATTTATTACCGTTTTCATCAGTCACTACTGAACCCGGATCAAAATCACCATGTCCCGGATCAATCATAATGAAAGGAATACTTGTGCTCTTTCTCTCAGTCACCTTCAAAAGCTCTTTCATGGAAGGACCTTCTGTTGGCTCTGGTGTAGGTGTATTACTTGGTGTGTTACTCGGTGTATTGGTAGGTATCTCTGTAGGATTCACTATAATTGTAGGCTGAATCACCTCGGTGGGAGTAAGCTCCGGAGTAGTGCTTACATTGGGTACCTCCAATGTCCCCTTGCTACAGGCGACAAAAAGAGCGGTACCAAATAACATCATTGCAAAAACTAATCTTTTTTTCATAATCTATTGATCTATCCCCTTATATATTTCAGGCCTTCTATCACGGAACAGCCCCCAGCTGTCCCTCATTTCCCTGGACCTGTCAGTATCTATATCGGCATAAAGAATTTCTTCTTTATCTCTGGAAGCCTGAACTTTAATCTCGCCGCATTCGTCCGTGATAAATGACGAACCATAGAAAGAAAGCGCCGATTTCTGAAAATTGTTGGCTTCCGATGGTACTACCTCTTCTGTACCTATTCTGTTGGCTGCTACCACAGGAACAATGTTGCAGGCAGCGTGTCCCTGCATACATCTCCTCCAATGAGGCATGGAATCCACTGACAAAATAGGCTCAGAACCAATGGCTGTAGGATAAAGCAAAAGCTCTGCTCCCTTTACTGCCATACCTCTGGCAGTCTCCGGGAACCATTGATCCCAACAGATACCCACTCCGATGCAGCCATACTTGGTATTCCATACCTTGAATCCCGTATCACCGGGAGTAAAATAGAATTTTTCCTGATAAAAATGGTCATCCGGAATATGAGTCTTTCTGTACAATCCCATAAGGCTGCCATCCGCATCTATCATTGCCACAGTATTAAAAAAGGCATTGCCATATCTCTCATAAAAGCTGATTGGTAATACTACCTCCAGCTCTTTAGCCACCTTTTTAAAATGTATAACAGCTTTATTATCCTCTGCCGACTCTGCCATTTTGAAAAAATCATAGTTTCTTTCCTGGCAGAAATACAGATTTTCAAAAAGCTCCGGAAGCAGGATGACATTGGCTCCGTTGGCAGCTGCTTCTCTGACCATTCTGTCCGCTGTATTTATATTTTCATCTCTGTCTGCTGTCATTTTCATCTGAATTGCAGCAACTTTAAATTTAGCCATTTTTCACTCCAATGCGACCTCTATAGGGTCAATGTCTTTAAAAGCACTGTTGAGTAATACAGTGAATATTGCCTCCGCCTACTATTATATCCCTTGCAAAAATAGGAATAATCTCCCTATCAGGGAATGCCTCTGCCAGAACTTTAAGTGCCACTTTATCGTTTTCATCCCCAAACTGAGGCACCAATACACATCCGTTGGCTATATAAAAATTGGCATAAGATGCAGCCAATCTCTCACCTGCTTCTCTTACATCCTCACCATCTTCAAACACATATCCTGCCAAATCTTCTTCAGTGATTCTTACAGGCTTTTTAGGGATAGGAAGCTTTCTTATTACGAAATGACGGCCCTTGGCATCAGTTTCTTTTTCCAAGAGTTGCAGATCCAGCCGGCTCATGTGGTACTGAGGATCATTTTCATCCTCTGCCACTGCCAACAGTAGCTCTCCCGGTGCAGAAAAACAGCAGACGTTATCGACATGTTCATTAGTCTCATCATTATATATACCAAAAGGAAGCCAAATGACTTTTTCCGCTCCCAAATAGTTCTTTAAGGTATTGGTAATCTCCTGCTGGGTCATCCGGGGATTGCGACCGGCTGATAAAAGACAGGTCTTGGTAACTATTACAGTACCCTCACCATCAGAATGTATTGATCCACCTTCCAGTACAAAAGGGGCTGCATCGTAGCACTTTTTACCCAAATATTCCGTAAAAAGTCCGGCTACCTTATCATCTTTTTCCCAGGAGGCGTAAAGTCCGTCTACCTCTCCTCCCCAGGCATTAAAAGTCCAGCTGATACCACGGCTTTCGCTACCATTGGTCACAAATGTGGGACCTGTGTCTCTGGCCCAAGCGTCATCCGTGTCCATTTCTATAATTTCGGCTACCTCCCCTACATACTCTCTGCATTCAGAAAGGTGAGCCTTGTCACAAAGCACGTACATTTTTTCATGTTTTGCTATATGATGAATAATCTCACTAAACACTTTTTTGGCTGGCATGGCCTGATGGGGCCATGAGCCGGGACGAACAGGCCAAATCATTAATGTTCCCGAATGAGGCTCAAATTCTCCGGGCATCCTAAATCCATCTTCTTTTGGCAAGGAGTTTATTACATCCATTATGAAAGCCTTTCTTTAAAATCTTCATAGCCAAAGCTTTTTACTACATGGCAATCCCCATTTGTGTCCTCGGCCACAATATCCGGAAGGCCAAAACCATTAAACGTATTATTCTTAACCATAGAATAAATGGCCATATCCTCGAAATAAAGAATATCACCTATTTTTATCTCCCGGTCAAAGGAGTAGTCTCCTATCACATCTCCGGACAGACAGGTGGCTGATGAAAGCCTGTAGGTATAAGCTTTTTCACCCGGCAGCCCCGAATCTTTAAGTGGCGGACGATAGGGCATCTCCAGCACATCCGGCATATGACAGGCTGCTGATGTATCGGTAATAAGAACAGTCGTATCACCGTTTTTCACAATATCGATAACTTCTGTCTTCAGTAAGCCGGCATTTAAAGCCACTGCTTCTCCCGGCTCCAGATAGACTTCTACATTATACTTTTCTTTGATGTATCGTACAAGCTTTATTAACAGCTCACGATCATAATCATCTCTGGTAATATGGTGGCCACCGCCAAAATTAACCCACTTGAGCTGATAGAGATACTTTCCGAATTTTTCTTCCACAGCCTTAAGTGTAGTCTCCAGATCATCCGAATTTTGCTCACAAAGAGTATGAAAATGAAAGCCGTCGCAGCCGGTCAGATTATAACCCTCCAGGTCACAGGCACGGACACCAAAACGGGAGCCGGGCGCACAGGGGTCATAAATGGCATGCCCTTCCTGAGTAGACTTTTCAGGATTGATGCGAAGGCCATAGGAAACCCCTTTTTCCCGGCACTTGGACTTGTAGGCATCCATCTGTCTCAGAGAATTAAATACTACATGATCACAGTAGCTAAGAATCTCATCAAACTCAGAAGCTCTGTAGCCTGCTGAAAAAACATGATTTTCCTTGCCCATACATTCATGCCCCAGTCTGGCCTCGTAAAGCCCGGAGGCTGTACAGCCGTCCAGATACTGACCTATCAGGGGATACTCATAAAACATGGAAAAACACTTCTGTGCCAGCAAAATGTGGCATTGGGCCTTCTCCTTCACATCCTTTAATATATTCAGATTTTTAATTAAGGCTGACTCCTGCACAATATATGCAGGAGTCCTAACATCTTCTCTTCTCATTTAATTCAGATACAAATATACAAAATTATGGTACAAGAACAGGATTCTCTTCCACTACCCAAGGAAGACCATGCTTGTTAAGTGCTTCCATGTATGGGTCGGGATCGAACTCTTCTGCAGTAAATACACCCTTTTTATTCCAAATACCCTTGACTACCATCATTGCGCCAATCATGGCAGGCACGCCTGTAGTGTAGCTGATAGCCTGAGAGCCTACCTCTTTGTAGCACTCCTGATGATCGCAGACATTGTAGATGTAGATAGTCTTTTCCTTACCATCCTTGACACCCGTAAAAATACAGCCAATATTGGTCTTTCCTACAGTACGGGGGCCCAGAGATGCAGGATCAGGCAGCAAAGCCTTGAGGAACTGAATAGGAACGATTTCCTTACCTTCAAAATTAATAGGTGTAGTACCTAAAAGGCCGATATTTTCAAAACACTTCATATGGGTAAGGTAGCTCTGGCCAAAAGTCATGAAGAAACGTATTCTCTTGACTCCGGGTATATTCTTGGCCAAAGATTCTATTTCTTCGTGGTGAAGAAGATACATATCCTTCATACCCACGCCTTTGAAATCATACTCACGCTTAATGGACATGGCAGGTATCTCTACCCAGTGGCCATTTTCCCAGTAAGATCCGGGAGCTGATACTTCACGCAGATTGATCTCCGGATTGAAATTGGTAGCAAAAGGATAACCATGATCACCGCCGTTACAGTCCAGAATATCAATGGTGTGAATCTCGTCAAAATAATGCTTTAATGCGTAAGCTGTGTAGACCTGAGTAACACCGGGATCAAATCCTGTGCCCAGAAGGCCTGTTATACCTGCCTTCTCAAATTTTTCTTTATATGCCCACTGCCAGGAATAATCAAAGTAAGCTGTGAAGCCCAAACGAGCGCATCTTTCCTCGTACACCTTTCTCCACTCAGGATCGTCGGTATTTTCACATTCATAGTTGGCTGTATCGATGTAAGGTACCTTTGTCTCCAGACAGGCATCCATTATGGTAAGATCCTGATAGGGAAGAGCTACATTGAGTACTGCATCCGGCTGATATTCACGAATAAGTGCCACTACTTCTTCAACTTTATCCGCATCTACATGAGCTGTGGTAATTTTTGTTGATGAAATCTTACGAAGCTTCTCAGCCAGAGCGTCACACTTGCTCTGTGTGCGGCTTGCAATGCAAAGCTCCGTAAAAACGTCAGACACCTGACAACATTTACTGATGGCCACCTGGGCTACACCACCACAACCGATAACTAAAAGTCTGCTCATTAATTTTCTTCCTCCTCAAGTAAATCCTCTACGTACTTAGGCAACATGAATGCGCCTGCATGAAGATTTGTAGTATAGTATTCTGTGGGAATTTTCAAATCCTCCCACATATCTCTTTTGAAATCCTTTAAAGGATGATATTTTTTGGATGCAAAGCCGAACAGCCAGTATCCGGATGGGGATGTCGGAATATGGGCCTGATAAACACGGCTGATGGGGAAGGTGTGATATACCTTTTTATGCATACTTCTGCATGCTTCCGCATCCTCATCATAGAAAGGGCTGCCATGCTGATATACCAGTACGCCGTCATCCTTTAATGCCTTATAGCAACCGCCATAAAACTCTCTGGTAAAAAAGCCCTCGGAAGCACCAAAGGGATCGGTAGCATCATTTATAATAAGATCATACTCCGCTGTCTTTGATCTTAAAAATCTAAGGGCATCCGTATTATATATATGTACTCTTTCATCATCCAGACCTTCGGCAGTTGACGGGAAATAAGCTCGGCAAACATCCATAAACATGCTGTCCAGCTCCACGATATCAATATGCTCTACTGTATCATACCGCAGCAGCTCCTTGGATACTCCGCCGTCTCCACCACCTATTATAAGTACCTTTTTCACATTGGGATGCACTGCCATAGGGACATGCACCACCATTTCATTATAAATAAAACAGTCCTGCTCCGAAAAAATAACCGATCCGTTAAGAGTAAGGAATTTACCGAACTCCGGTGACTGAAATACATCGATATGCTGATACTCACTTTGAGCAGAATAGAGCTGCCGGTCAACCCTTATGCCAAACTGCACATTCTGGGAATGATATTCCTGAAACCAAAACTGCAATTATTGTACCTCCGTTTCCATCGGTGCCATGCGCCGATATCCTATTATACTTCCTCAGCCAGAACATTTAAGTACTCCAGCTTTGGATCCTCCATTCCCTGCATGGAACATCCTTTCTCAATGGAATACTGAATATAATCGATTAGTTCTTCGGAAATCTCTTCACCGGGTGCCAGGATAGGAATTCCCGGTGGATACGCCATAACAAATTCGCCTGATATTCTGCCGGCGGTCTCTCTTATGGCTACCTTTTCTTTTTTACTGTAAAAAGCCTTTTTAGGGCTGGCTGCCACACGGGGAAGCAGCATCTCTCTGTCTACTTCAAATCGCTTTTCTTCACGGCTGTAGAGACGGCTAATCTCTGCCAGCGCTCCCATAAGCCTCTCCAGATCCTGGATACGGTCGCCTATGGAAATGTAAGCCAAAACATTACCGATATCTCCAAATTCCAGCTGGATATCGTACTCATCCCGAAGAAGGTCATAGACTTCGATACCGTCCAGACCTATATCTCTGGTATATACACAAAGCTTTGTCACATCGAAATCATATACTGAAGACCCGTTAATCAGCTCTTTGCCGTAAGCATAGTAACCGTCTATCTGATTTATCTCTTCTCTGGCATACTCTGCCCATTCCGTTACCTTCTGGAAGGACTGACGTCCACGAAGGGCCAGATTTCTTCTGCTGATATCCAGGCTGGCCATCAGAAGATAAGAGGCTGATGTAGTCTGGGTCAGATTTATAATAGTCTGCACGTACTCAGCATTCATTCCATTATTAATAAGAAGAATGGAAGACTGAGTAAGAGATCCTCCTGACTTGTGCATAGACACGGAAGCCATGTCTGCTCCCGCCCTGATGCCTGCTATAGGCAGATTGTCGCCAAAATAAAGGTGAGTGCCATGGGCTTCATCTGCCAGTACCTTAAGGCCATGCTTATGAGCCACATCACAAATTCCCTTAATATCGGAGCATATACCATAATAGGTAGGATTATTGACTAACACCGCCACTGCTTTCGGATGCTTTAATATAGCCTCCTCCACCTGTCCCGGAGTGATACCCAGCATTATACCGATACGTGAATCTACTTCTGCATTAATATATACAGGACTGGCACCGGTTAAAATAAGGGCGTTAATAACACTCTTATGAACATTTCTGGGGACAATAATTTCATCGCCTTCTTTGCATACCGAAAGAACCATGGCCTGTACAGAAGAGGTAGTACCTCCTACCATGAAAAAAGCATGCTCCGCCCCAAATGCATCTGCAGCCAATTTTTCAGCCTCTTTTATGACCGAAACAGGATGAGACAGATTATCCAAGGGCTTCATGGAGTTAACATCTATACCTACGCATCTGTCCCCCAATAGATCCACCAGCTCAGGGTTACCACGGCCTCTCTTGTGACCGGGCACATCAAACGGTACTATTCTTTTTTTTCTAAAGCGTTCCAGCGCCTCGTAAAGGGGGGCATCCGACTGTTTTTTTAAATCCAATTATTCTACCTCTGTTTAGTCATTCCGTTTTATATAAAAATGTAAGCGGGCAAAATTTCACCCGCTTATCATATAGGAAAACTCCCAAAAAATCAATTAATATTTACTTATTATTTGTTAGCATTTCTTCGCTGTTACTCCCTAACAATAATTTCTCCTTCAATTACTTCAGAGCTGCCATTTTTCATAACATTTTTCACTTCTTTGCTAACCTTCTTGGCCAGAACTGATATTCTGATAATGGATGCCAGATCAAAAACGCCGTCCAATACCAGTGAAATGCCTATGAAAATCATGAGTGCAGCCTGAGTAGCGAAAGGATCCACCAGAGCAATAGCACCAAGAATAAGCAGAGAAATAGCTACAACCAGCTCCAGCCACCAGACAGGACCGTTCATTCTCTTAAGGTCTACCGCATACTGAACTTTAATTACACCGCCAATAATAACCAGGATAGCCATAACAATTGTGAATACCGCAGCCATATCCGCAGGCCTTACCGCCACGTAAGCACCAAAGGCAATGAGTGCTACGCCCTGTACCAGACCAAAGGAGCCAAAGGCTTCTACTACCGCTACCCTGAAATAATTTACGATACGGATAATGCCCCAGACTACCAGCACAATTCCAATAGCTCTTCCCACAAAATCCAGCGCATCCTCCGGCTTAATAATCAGTACAATTCCCAGAGCGATATTGGCAAGAGCCAGAAGGATGAGTTCAAGTCTTGCCTGCTTAATCTTTTTCATTACAGTATTCATAAGTATAATCCCTCCAAATTATTTTATTAATATCAGTATAACACGTTTTAATAGAAGAAAAAATTAAAAGAAAATAAGTTTTTCCTTGAATGCCGTTAAACAGCTGTATTCGTATGTTAATATTGTTACCCTTGACAATGATTTGCGACTATATATAATGAGAAGCATGAAAAAAATATTACTTATCGCTACAGGCGGTACCATCGCATCAAAAAACAAGAATAACGGTCTTACACCTCAGATTACGCCCAGGGAAATGCTTTCTTTTGTTCCCAGAGCCGCTGCCCTGCATGACATAAGTGCTGTAAATCTCTTTTCTCTTGACAGCACTAATATAACTTCCGGCAATTGGAGGAAAATTGCTGAATGCATACAGGCCAACTACAATAATTTTGACGGTTTCATCATAACTCACGGTACAGACACCATGGCTTATACCGCCGCTGCCCTGTCCCAGATGATTAAAAATCCGGAAAAGCCTATTGTTATTACCGGCTCCCAGCGTCCTATCGATCTGGATGTCACAGACGCACGTACCAATCTTAACGACGCCATCACCGTGGCCGCTTCTGATTTCAGAGGTGTCCTTTTGGTATTTGATGGAAAAATCATTGCCGGTACCCGTGCGAAGAAGACCCGTTCCAAGAGCTATAATGCTTTTTCCAGTATGGATTATCCTGTACTGGGCATAGTCATGGATTTCAGAATCACCAGATATATTCCCACCCCTAAGCCCGCAGAAAACGTAAGCTTCTCTCTGACCATGAATGACAACGTATTTCTGCTGAAGCTGACTCCGGGGATGGATCCCAAGATTCTGCCATTTATATTTTTGAATTATGACGCGATTATAGTAGAGTCTTTCGGCATGGGTGGTATCCCTGCTTCTATTATGAAAGAATTCAAGGATCTGGCTCAAACTCATCCCGATGTGCTGATAGTTATGGCCACCCAGGTAGCTCATGAAGGCAGCGATATGACCATATACGAAGTAGGAAAGGAAGTTCGTGACAACATGAATCTTTTGGAATCCGGTGATATGCCTCTGGAATGCGTTATCACCAAGACCATGTGGATTCTGGCCAATTGTCCTAAGGATTTCGAATCCCGTGCAAAAGCTTTCTACACCCCTGTTAATTTTGACCGTATTACACCGGAGGCGAACTGAAACCTACGGCAAAGGAGGGACCAATGAAAAAAAACTTGAAGAAAATATTATTACCACTATTATTGCTGACACTTTTATTGTCATCTGCCGGTTGCGGACAGGCATTGGTGCTTAAATGCAATAATCCCGCCACTGACGCATCGGTAAAGACTTTTTATTCCCAAAAGGTCAGTGCCATAACCTCTATTCCTTTCAATGTATCCATAGCAAAAACTGAGGTTTTAAATGTGCCTACCGCAAAGGGCATAGGTGGCCCGAAGGATTACAGAGATGTGCCGGGCGGACAGAAATTCACTGTAGAAATCACCATAAAAGCTGCCAGCGGCAGCTATACCGTCACCGATTATTATCAGGATGCATATACTCTGAACTCTACCAACAATCCTGCCACTTCCACTGAACACTATGCGAACGCCATCTACCTTCACAACATGATGGATAAATTCAGCCAGTTTGCCAAGGATGTAGGTATCTCAGACTGTAAGGTCATGGTAGATAACGGTGATACAGACAATGACTGCGCAGTCTTCCTTTACTGCGAAGACTATGATGCAATAGCCCTGTTGCTTTCCAAATATAAAAACGAGGTACTTCAGAAACAGCTGAGAAATCAGGAATACAGTTCTTACGGGGTTTATATATTCACAAGTAAGCAGGCTTACGACAGCATAGACTTCGGTAAATTCCGGTCCTTCTCCACACAAGGCGCCCATGGTCGCAGCTGGGGCGGTGATGTACTGCCTTTCATAACGGATAAGTCAGCCACCAGAATCGGTAGCTGCACCGGCAGTTTTGATAAGGATCTTTTCACCACCAATGGACAAGCCTATGCATCCAGCGATTCTGAATACAAGGATTACACTTCTTTTAACTACCTTGTTTTTTGGGCAGCAGCCGAGCCCAATACCTCCGGGGACTGTGACGTACAGCTTTTCGGAATAAAGTAGCATTATCTTATAAGTATATTATTGATTCTTATAAACTATATAAAAACAAATCCTTTGAAATAAAGCCTTATTCTATGATAGAATCCCTTCATAGAAATAAGGCTTTTTAGCTTTTCACAAAATAAGGAGTATAACATGAAGACAATTTCCCTTTATGACGACTTAAGAAGCACATCTTATCCCGGCCGTGGCATTGTTATCGGTATGGATGAGACAGGCAAAAAGGCTGTTACCGCATACTTTATTATGGGCCGCAGCGTCAACTCCAGAAACCGCGTATTCGTAACAGAAGGCGAAGGCATCCGTACAGAAGCTTTTGATCCTTCTCTTCTTTCAGATCCCAGTCTTATCATCTATTCCCCTGTAAGAGTTCTGGGTAATAAGACTATCGTTACCAATGGTGACCAGACAGATACCATTTACGAGCTCATGGATAAGCAGATGACCTTTGAGCAGGCCCTTCGCACCCGCGAATTCGAGCCTGATGCTCCCAATTATACCCCTCGTATTTCCGGCATTATGCATATAGAAAACGGCAAATTCAATTTTGCCATGTCCATCCTTAAATCCAATGATGGTGACGGCAGTGCCTGCAACCGTTTCACTTTTGCCTACAATGCACCAAAGGCGAGCGAAGGCCGTTTCATCCATACCTATATGGGTGATGGCAATCCTCTTCCATCCTTCGAAGGCGAGCCTACCAAGGTAGAGCTTAAGGGCGACATCGACACCTTCACCGAGAATGTATGGAATGCATTAAATGAAGAAAACAAGGTATCCCTTTTCGTCAGATACATCGATATCGCTACAGGCGAGTACGAGACACGCATCATCAACAAGAACGTAAAATAATGTCACAGAATGTCACAGGGGACGGTTCTCACTGACAACTTTTTGTCACGGGGACGGTTCTCACTGACAACTTTTTCGGAGGAATAATCATGAAAGAAATGGAATTAAAATACGGATGTAATCCTAATCAGAAGCCTTCCCGCGTATACATGAATGAGGGCGAGCTTCCTATCAAAGTTTTAAACGGTCGTCCAGGCTATATCAATCTTTTGGATGCTTTCAACGGCTGGCAGCTGGTATCAGAGCTTAAAAAAGCTACAGGCCTTCCTGCTGCTACTTCCTTTAAGCATGTATCTCCTGCAGGTGCTGCTGTAGGTCTTCCTCTTAACGATGTGGAGAAGCAGATCTACTGGGTACAGGAGTATGCCGATCTCTCTGCTCTTGCATGTGCTTATGCCCGTGCCCGCGGTGCTGACAGAATGAGCTCCTTCGGTGATTTCATCTCCCTTTCCGACGTTTGCGATGTAGATACAGCAAATCTTATTAAGCGTGAGGTCTCCGACGGTATTATCGCTCCCGGCTACGAGCCTGAAGCTCTGGAGATCCTTAAGAGCAAGAAAAAGGGTAACTACGCAATCATTGAGATTGATCCTTCCTATAAGCCTGCTCCTATCGAGCATAAAGAAGTATTCGGTATCACTTTCGAGCAGGGAAGAAATGAGCTGGTTTGCGACGATGCTCTTCTTTCCAATATCGTAACAAATAACAAAGAACTTCCTGAGTCAGCAAAGATTGACCTTATTATTTCTCTTATTACCCTTAAGTATACTCAGTCCAATTCCGTATGCTATGCAAAGGGTGGTCAGGCTATCGGTATCGGTGCAGGCCAGCAGTCCCGTATTCACTGCACACGTCTGGCCGGCCAGAAGGCAGATAACTGGTATCTCCGTCAGGCTCCTCAGGTTCTTGGTCTTAAGTTTAAGGATTCTATCGGCCGTGCAGACCGTGACAATGCTATTGACCTTTACATTGGCGATGAATACATGGATGTCCTTGCAGATGGCAAGTGGGAAAATATCTTCACAGAGAAGCCTGCAGTATTTACTGCTGAGGAGAAGAGAGCATGGTTAGATAAGAACACAGGCGTAGCCCTTGGATCAGATGCCTTCTTCCCATTTGGAGATAACATCGAGAGAGCAAAGAGAAGCGGTGTAAGCTACATTGCTGAGCCAGGCGGATCAATCCGTGATGATCATGTTATTGCTACATGTAACAAGTACAACA
>JAZUFN010000030.1:0-7764 GCA_045640725.1 Lachnospiraceae bacterium | reverse complement strand
AGAAGGAACGGGAGAAGGCTTGCCGGTCAGCTCGCTGGTGATAATCTCCGTAGCGATGGGAACCATGCGTACGTTACAAACCTTGGAAACAAGAGGAACGGTACGGGAAGCTCTCGGGTTGGCCTCCAGAACATATACCTTACCCTTCTCAATCGCATACTGCATGTTCATCAGACCTCTTACATGCATCTCCTCTGCAATCTTGCGGGTATATTCCTTAATGATAGCCACATTCTCTTCAGAGATATGAACGGAAGGAATAATACAAGCAGAGTCACCGGAATGAATGCCGGCCAGCTCTATATGCTCCATTACGGCAGGAACGAAAGCATGTGTTCCATCGGAAATAGCATCTGCCTCGCACTCCATGGCATGATTTAAGAAACGGTCAATAAGGATAGGTCTGTCAGGTGTAACACCTACAGCCGCTGCCATATAGCCTTCCATAGCCTCATCGTCATAAACCACTTCCATACCGCGTCCGCCCAGTACGAAGGAAGGACGTACCATAACAGGATAGCCTATACGATTGGCAATAGCCTTGGCCTCTTCTGCATTTACAGCCATGCCTGCCTCCGGCATAGGAATGCCCAGCTTGTCCATCATAGCACGGAAAAGATCTCTGTCCTCAGCCATGTCAATAACAGAAGGAGCTGTACCCAGGATCTTTACGCCATACTTCTCCAGGTCAGCTGCCAGATTCAGAGGAGTCTGACCACCAAACTGAGCGATAACGCCAAGAGGCTTCTCCTTCTCATAAATAGCCAGAACGTCTTCCAGTGTAAGTGGCTCAAAGTAAAGCTTATCAGAAGTATCATAGTCGGTAGATACTGTCTCCGGATTACAGTTAACAATAATAGTCTCAAAGCCCAGCTTCTTAAGTGCCTGAGCTGCATGTACGCAGCAATAGTCAAATTCAATACCCTGACCGATACGGTTTGGACCGCCGCCCAGAATCATAATCTTCTTGGTATCTGCATTAACAGGATTCTTGTCAGGTGCATTGTAGGTAGAGTAATAGTAAGCGGAATTCTCTGTACCGGATACGTGGACGCCTTCCCAGGTCTCTACCACGCCCAGAGCTGTTCTCTTATTTCTGATAGCTTCTTCTGTCTGACCGGAAATCTTAGCCAGATATCTGTCAGAGAAGCCATCCTTTTTAGCCTTGGTAAGCATCTCATCAGATGGCATACCGTTAACAGCCTTAATAGCTTCTTCCTCTTCTACCAGCTCCTTCATCTGAGAAATAAAGAACTCCTTAACAGCAGTAATCTCCATAATCTCAGCTACTGTAGCACCCTTTCTCAGGGCCTCATAGATAAGGAAATATCTCTCAGAAGATGGAGTAACCAGCTTCTTTAACAGTTCTTCTTTTGATAATTCATTGAAATTCTTGGCATATCCCAGACCATATCTGCCTGTCTCCAGTGATCTGATAGCCTTCTGGAAAGCCTCTTTGAAATTCTTACCGATGGACATTACTTCACCAACGGCTCTCATCTGAGTACCCAGTTTATCTTCAACGCCTTTGAATTTCTCAAAAGCCCATCTTGCAAATTTAATAACTACATAGTCCCCATCAGGTACGTACTTGTCCAGGGAGCCATATTTTCCGCAGGGGATATCGGAAAGATTGAGGCCGGTAGCCAGCATAGCTGAAACCAATGCAATAGGGAAACCTGTTGCCTTGGAAGCAAGGGCTGAAGAACGGGAAGTACGTGGATTAATCTCAATAACAATGATTCTGTAAGTCTTGGGATCATGAGCAAACTGAACATTGGTACCACCTACTACCTGTGCGGAGTCGACGATACGATAAGCCTGCTCCTGGACACGCTTCTGCACATCCTGTGAAATAGTAAGCATAGGAGCTGAACAGAAGGAATCACCGGTATGAATACCAATAGGATCAATATTTTCAATAAAGCAGACTGTAATCATGTTGCCTGCATTATCTCTGACGATTTCAAGCTCCAGCTCTTCCCAGCCCAGAATGGACTCTTCGATAAGAACCTGTCCGATAAGAGATGCCGCAATACCGCGGGATGCGATTACTTTAAGCTCTTCCTTGTTGTAAACAAGGCCGCCGCCTGCACCGCCCATGGTATAAGCAGGACGAACAACTACGGGATAGCCCAGCTTGTCAGCTATGGCCAGGGCCTCATCTACAGTATATGCGATATCAGACTTAGCCATCTCAATACCGATTTCTTCCATCTGCTGCTTGAAGGCTACTCTGTCCTCACCGCGCTCGATGGCATCGATCTGAACACCGATTACTTTGACATTATATTTGTCTAAAATGCCTTTTTCTGAAAGCTCTGAACAGAGATTCAGGCCTGACTGTCCGCCAAGATTTGGAAGTACAGCGTCAGGACGCTCTTTTGCGATAATCTGCTCCAGTCTTTCAGCATTCAGAGGCTCGATGTATGTAACATCTGCTGTCTCTGGGTCTGTCATGATAGTGGCAGGATTGGAATTGACTAAAACAATCTCATAGCCCAGCTTTTTAAGTGCTTTACAAGCCTGGGTGCCGGAGTAGTCAAACTCACACGCCTGTCCGATTACGATAGGACCGGATCCAATAATAAGTACCTTGTGAATGTCATTGCGTTTAGGCATTTTCGTTCCCCTTTGAACTAAATTTTTTTAATTTTTATTTACAAAGGCGATAGCATCTGAAAGCAACTCACGCTCATCCATATGATACTTAACGCCCTTGATTTCCTGATAATCTTCGTGACCCTTACCTGCCAGAACAATAATATCTCCGTCCTTGGCATTAGCCACAGCATACTTCACGGCTTCTCTTCTGTCGGGAATAGTAATATACTCGCCGTCGGCCTTCTTTATGCCTGTCAATATATCTTCTATAATAGCATCCGGCTCCTCAAAGCGAGGGTTATCGGAAGTAACTATGGTAAAATCAGCCATACGGGAGGATACCTCTCCCATCTCATATCTTCTGCTCTTGGCACGGTTGCCGCCACAGCCGAAGAGACAAACAATACGTCCCGGCCGGTAAGCTTTAAGTGTGCCCAGAAGACTTTCCAGAGCCATGGCATTGTGAGCGTAGTCAATCATAACAGTGTACTTCGGCGCGCCGGGTATCTTTTCGGATACAGGTACTATTTCGGTACGTCCACATACCTTTGTTTCCAGCAAGGCTTTTCTAACCTTTTCCGGCTTCAGGTTAAAGTGGCTGCAAAGTGCAATGGCTGTTAATGAATTATATACGGAAAACATGCCCGGCATGTCCAGTTCTACATGATAATCTGCCTGTCCCTTTACATCATAGGAGGTAACAAGCTTGCCTTCCTCCTGGGAAAAATAGATATTGGAAGCATAAAAGTCAGCTTCTTTTTCCACTGAGAAGGTCTCTACCTTACAGGTGTGATCCTTAAGAATACCTTCCAGGTGCTCACTGTCTGCATTTACAATGCCGGTTTTGCACTGGCGGAAAAGCAGGCTCTTGCAATGCATATAGTCTTCAAAATCCTTATGCTCATTTTCTCCTATATGATCAGGCTCAAGATTGGTAAAAATACCGTAGTCAAAATTGATGCCTGCCACACGGTCCATCATAAGGCCCTGGGAAGAAACTTCCATAACTACTGCCTTCATCCCTGCATCTGCCATACGGCGAAAATAATTCTGTACTGCAAAGCTTTCCGGTGTGGTATTGCTGGCATGAATGGACTCTTCACCGATAAGAATCTCAATGGTCCCTATAAGTCCGGTAGGAATACCTGCCTTTTCCAATATATTTTTTATCATATATGTGGTAGTGGTCTTACCCTTTGTACCGGTAATACCAATAGTAATAAGCTCATCTGCAGGATGGCCAAAATAAGCTGCTGCCATGAAAGCCAGCGCCTTTCTGGCGTCCTTAACCTTTACAAATGTGATTCCGTCTGACTCAGGCATGGATAAAAGTGCGGATAAGCCATTCACTTCGGAAGGATCCTTCTCAATAATAACTGCCTTTGCGCCCTTCCCTATAGCCTCAGGAATAAAGTCATGAGCATCTCTCACTGCTCCGGTGATGCACACAAATGCCGCGCCTTCTTTGATTTTTCTGGAATCATGTGTAAGGACAGTAATCTCTTTAGTATCCTTACCTTTTACAATTTCGTAGTCAATGTCTACGAGCAAGTCTTTAAGTATCATATCTCCCTCTTTCCCGGACCCGGCTGCTACTTTAGAAAGCTTTCGTCAAACTCTCCTGAGAAAACCTCTGTAGCCGGTCCTGTCATAAACAGATGGTTGTTCTCCCTATTATATGAAATAGTCAGATCTCCACCCAAAAGATGTACCAGAACTTTATCTTCAGTCAATCCGTTTAGGATGCAGGCATATACGCAAGCCGTAGTACCTGTACCGCAGGCCAGAGTCTCACCACTGCCACGTTCCCATACGCGCATGTTGATCTCTGTGCGGGATAAAATCTGAACAAATTCAGTATTCACCCTCTTGGGGAAAATCTTATGGCTCTCAAAATAAGGGCCGATTTTTTCTATATCTAAACTCTTGGTATCGTCTACAAAAACAGTACAATGAGGATTGCCCATGGATACGCAGGTAATGCGATATTCCCGGCCATCGACCGTAACAGGCATATCCACAATACTTTCCCCCGGCAAGTCTACCGGGATATCACAAGGCTTCATAATGGGCTCTCCCATATCCACCTCCGCCTGAACAGCCTTGCCCTTTTCATCCAGAATAAGTCGGATAACCTTGATCCCTGCATCCGTCTCAATCTTAAGAGGATTATGGTCGCTGATACCATGGTCGTGAACATACTTTGCTACGCAGCGCACTCCGTTACCGCACATCTCTGCTCTGGATCCGTCGGCATTGTACATCTCCATTCTGGCATCGCCCTTATCACTGGGGCATATCATAATAAGCCCGTCAGATCCTACGCCAAAATTCCTGTTGGATACTTTTTGCGAAAAAAGAGAAGGATTCTCTATCACTTCAGTAAAGCAGTTAACGTATACGTAATCGTTGCCGGCGCCATGCATTTTAGTGAACTTCATCCTTCTCACTCCATTCTATTTATATTTTCCAAAGCATTATACCTTAATGGAACAAAAAATCAAATAAAAAATTGAACTTACATTTATAAGTATTAGTTAATAAAAAGGGGGGTTTCATGAAAAACATTGTTAAAATGGTAGTATTTTGACCTGTTTATAGTCCGAAGGGTACCTGCCTGTCACTTTGACTGCATCCAGTTTTTTACCATCGTAGCTATAAACAGTCTCATTATAGATACCCCTTTCATAATCCAGGCTTTCTCCATCGTCCTCATGATTGGTATAAGGCAGGAAGTCAATATTTTCCGGGTCAGTCCCCTCTCCTGCCACAGGGCAGATATAAAGAGTATCTATCTGTTTTTTATCCAGGGATGTAAGGCCCTGATACATAGGCAACAGCGCTCCCTCTCTTGCAAAAAGACCTGTAGCCCCCAGCTCCATTTCCACAATGTACTCTTTCTTACCCTCGTATACCTTTTTTGTAAAGAGGTCTACCCAGCGGCCTTCCGGGAAATAAACCAGACGGCTTCTCTGTCCCTGATTCAGAATGGGTGCATGAAGCAGTAGCTCACCTATCATTACCTCAGTATTTTCCTCTAAAGTACGGGGTTCCTCCGGATAGTAATAGAAAAGAGGCGCTATCATAGGGCTGCCGTCTGCATGGGCCTGCCACTGCAGGTCGTAGAGGTAGGGCATTAAGTCATAACGAAGCTGATAGTATTTTTTACAGATGTCATAGGTCTCCCTGTCAAAAGCATAAGGCTCCTGATAACGGCTGTTTTTACAGGAATGATTACGAAAATAGGGAATAAGTATATTGGCCTCAGTCCAGCGGATTAGAAGCTCTTTACTGCAATCGTTTCCAAATCCCCCCACGTCCACCGAATTCATGGCAAAGCCTGACATATTCATGGTAGCCAGCTGTGGCAGGGATGCTCTCAGGTGATCCCACAGGGACTGATTATCTCCATTCCAGGAGGTGGTATAGCGGGACGTGGTGGCAAAAGCCGCTCTGGTAATGACAGAAGGTCTTTTATTCTTCTGAATAAAGGCTTGAGCCACGGTCTTACTCATATACTCGGCATAGAGGTTGTGGACCCGGTCATGGTAAAGAACCCGCCCTTCGTCATCTGCAAATTCCACATCAGAAGGAAGCGGCCCCTTGAAGGAAGCCGGCTCGTTCATGTCACACCAGATGCCGGAAATACCGTACTTTTCCATAAAGTCGGCGGTGGCAGCAGTTAAATAATCCCGCACCTCTTTTTTAAAATAATTGGGATACTTGCTGTCCCCGGGCCAAACTGCATTTACGTAATCAACCCCATCCTTTTTCGCAAAACCATTATGGGCAGTCAGATAATCATATATCTCGTAGCCCTCCTGAAGCTTTACTCCAGGGTCCAGAATAGTGATTACTCCCACTCCATCCTTTTTGAACTCTGCCGACAGGGATTTCAGGTCAGATATGTAATTATTATTCACGGTATAGACCTTGTAATCCTCCATGTAGTCAATATCAAAATGAATAAAGTCCAGAGGCCAGTGGTCCTCCACATGGTGACGCAGCATTTCTCTGGCCTCGGCTTCAGAATATGACCAGCGGCTCTGATGAGCTCCCATAAATTTAAGAGTGGTAAAAAGCTGGGGACCAATAAGCTTATAATAGGTCTTTACTATATCAGAAGGTCCCTCTCCCAATATGAGAAAGTAATCATTCTCTCCCTTTTCCGAGCCGTAATACATGTACTTTTTATTGTATTTACCCAGATTCCATACCGTCTTATAAGAAGAAGGGTAAAAAAGTCCATACCACATGCCATCGTGGGTCACCATAAGGAAATTAATGGACTTATAGAGGGAGCGATAGGTCTCATTATGCTGAGTAGGCTCATCTGAATTCCAGGATATATACTCAAAATCGCGGCGGTTAAAATGAGCGGTCTTGTCCCCAAGCCCATAAATCTTATCATCATCTGAAAAAAGGGTGAAATTACAGCGGGCTTTAAATTCAACTATATGCTCCTGCTTGGCATGTCCCTCCAGAGCAGCCAGGTCAAAAACCTGATCAATAATTCTGATTTCCGTGTCATCGCCACTGTACTCTTCAAAGTACCTATGACCATTCTTTAGCACTGAGACATTGAGGCAGTCATCCACCTTCACCTCAAAGTCACCAAACTTAGTGATGACCCTTTCAGATGAAATATCCAGAAAGCGCTCCTCCATATCCTCATCCTTTTCCAGATTAAGGGAGAATAGAGATGTGTCATTCTTCTTTTCAAAAATCCTAATTAAATTTGGATTTAATATTTCTATGTTTTTAGAAAGTTTATTGTTTTTTAATAATTCTACTCTTGTCGGCATGCCCTGAGTCCTCCGATTTTTAGCCATTAGTTCACTCCCAAATTATACCATATCCCCATACATATTTCCATAAAATCTTAAGAAGTTGCATAAAAGCACATATGAAAAATGGGTCCGTAAAAAACTGTCACCCTCTCCCCTCCCTCCCGCTCCGCTCCGCTTGTTCCTTTAGCTCGCCCACTCGACCGCCTTCCACCCACTGCGTAAGAATCTTGAATTTTTGCGACGCCGGCGTTGTCAAAGCCTCAATTTTGCTCGAGGTTGCCCGCTCGCGGACAGTCACTAGCAGTCCCGAACTGCAAGTTACGGGCTGGAACCGAAACTTGCGACGTTCGGCACAGCAAGTGCCGTTTCC
>JAZUFN010000029.1:0-3833 GCA_045640725.1 Lachnospiraceae bacterium | reverse complement strand
AATAATTTCTAAAAATATAGGATATTTCACATGGTACAATCTTACGGTGCTGCTCAATACGGGTTAATTCGGTAGTAATCCCTTCTATAGTCAAGGGGCCAATATTTTGGTAATTTTTACAAAAATCATTAACTTTTTGCCATCTTTCTTCATCCGTTTTCTCGCAAGCAGGGGCCATGGTCTCCATAATAATTTGGAATAGATCAATAACATTGTAGAGATGTGCTATTACAAAACAGTGTGGTAGCTGTGTTACTTTCGCTTAATATAAAATATTCGTGTCGTATTCTTTTATATATGAATTTATAATCGCCTTGCCACGTGCCTGTGTTATAGCAGGTATTTTTTTATTTTGTCGCGCAGGTTGTTTACATTAAGAGGTTGCTGAAGAGTTTCCCAGGTGATAATAAGATTATCCCCAAGAAAAATGCCATTTTTCTCATATACAGTTAATTTGCGAAGGGCATTTTCGCGATAGTCTTCATCATCCAGCATGCCAAAATGCTCAATGAAGATTTCCTTTTTCTTCTTAACATTTAAAGCTGTAAAATCCGGATATACAGTACCAAAACCCTTCACCTGAATAGGTGCCTCATACCTGTAAGGAATATTATACCTGGCCAGCGTATCGGCAATGATTATCTCTGACTTTGATCTCACGCGCTCTGATTTCAACGTGTAATATTCAGGGAAGTCTTCCTGAAAGCCTTTACCTTCATATTTTACAGCTGACCAGACTGCCGCATATTCTGTATTGCTTATTTCCAGCGGAGTCACCATTATCTGCCTGCCGGGGTGATGAAGAGAATACATTTCCGGGAATATATCAGGTGAAGCATTGCTCAAATAATTACTTATAATGCTAAGTTCTTCATGAAGAGCATTTATCGCTCCCATGAGATACTCTTTCTGAAGCGTCTCCTGCACGTGGCGCATCTGATTTCTGGGAAGATATTTGCCTGTAGTGTCACTTCCATCTTTCCTCAAATAATACTGGTAGTGGTTTCCATGCTTTTTTATTCTTATCTTATGTTCTTGATATCCTCGAAGTTTTTTAACCTGTATTTCAGCTTCCTGCAACTTAGTTTCCAAATATGATTTTCTGCTAATTAACGCTTCTATTAAACTGGAATAATTTATATTCAACTTTTGTCCTCCAATAGTTATTCCGCTATCAAATATGGTGGAGAGGGTGCCGGGCGGCTAAAAGTGCGCCATCACTAAAATTTAGCCACCAGTTGCTTCTGTGTCCTGCCGGAGCCGGGCGGCTAAAAGTGCGCCATCACTAGAATTTAGCCACCAGTTGCTTATGCGACCTGCTGGGGCCGGGCGGCTAAGAGTGCGTCAACACCTGGCTTTAGCCGTTGCATGTATTTACGTATATATTATATATTTACGAATGAATATATTCCAATTAAAAAAACATAAAAACACGAGCCTTCCCAGGGCTCGCCTTTTTAAATATATCTATAAACTCTTCTCCAGTTTTTCTATCATTTCATCCACATGCTCTTTTTTGATGATAAGCGGTGGCAGGAACCTCACGACATTCTGTCCGGCAGAAATAAGTACAAGTCCGTTGGTCTGAGCTCGCTTTACAAGATCTCCTACAGGCTCTTTGAACTCAAGGCCCTGCATCATAGGTATACCGCGATGTGCCACAATCTTGTCTGTATGACGAGCCATGAACCTATCCAGCTCTTCATATAGATACGCGCCAACATTTTTTACATTAGCCAGAATATTATCCTTTTCAAAAATCTCAAATACCTTGGCAGATGCTGCACACACCAGCGGATTACCGCCATAGGTACTTCCATGGTCACCCGGCACCATTGCGTTTGCTACATCCTCTGTAGCTGCAAAAGCACCGATAGGGACACCGGAACCAAGCCCCTTGGCAGAAGCCATAATATCCGGCTTAACACCATATGTCTTATAGGCGAACATCTCACCTGATCTGCCCATACCGCACTGTACTTCATCGAGAATCATAAGTATGCCCTTTTCATCACACAGAGCTCTGATTCCCTTCAAGAAGTCAGGGTCAGCAGGATAAATCCCTCCCTCTCCCTGAACTGTTTCCAGAATAATAGCGGCTGTCTTATCTGTAATCAAATCCTTTACACTATCCAGATTATTATACTCAGCAAAAGAAACATTACCAATCAATGGTTCAAATGGAATTCTGTACTTCTTGGTGCCGGTTATCGTTACTGCTCCCATGCTTCTTCCATGGAAGGAATGGTCAAAAGCAATCAGCTCAGAATCTGCTACACCGTGCTTATTGTAGTAGTACTTTCTGGCAAGCTTTATGGCTCCTTCTATGGCCTCTGTGCCTGAATTGGTAAAGAATACCCTGTCCATGCCGGAAGCCCTTGTGAATGCTTCACATGCTTCTACCGCAGGCAAATTATAATAATAATTGGATGTATGGGTAAGCTTACCTAACTGTGCTGTCACGGCGGCATTGTATTCAGGATTATTGTAGCCCAAGGCAAACACACCTATACCTGATGCAAAGTCAAGGTATTTGTTACCGTCGTTATCATACAAATACACGCCATCGCCACGATCCAGTACAATCTGGTAACGGCCATAGGTATGCATAAGTACCTGGTCGCCACGAGATATAATTTCCTGTGTAGTCATATAGGCCTCCTTCGTTTTATCGTAAACTCTCACCGACTTCGTCGGCTCGTTTTTTCAGGAACTCTCGCCTCGCTCGAGTTCTCCTTCTCACCGACTCCGTCGGCTCGTTTAGCATCGATAGATAGCAGTGCCGATGCCTCGGTCTGTAAAGAATTCAAGAAGCAGGCAATGGGCCATTCTACCATCCAAAATGTGCACGCTGCCTACACCATTTTCAATAGAATCTATACAATTATTAATCTTAGGAAGCATGCCGCCACCTACATTTCCGTTTTCAATAAGCTTTCTGGCTTCCTCGATAGACAATGTGGAAATCAGTGTAGACTTATCCTTAGGATCCAGACATACTCCTTCAATGTCTGTAAGGAAAGTCAACTTCTGTGCTCCCAGTGCCACTGCAATTGCGCAGGCTGCATCATCAGCATTTATGTTGTAAGACTGGTAATTATCGTCCAAACCAATAGGCGCGATAACCGGCACAAAATCCTGATCAATAAGGGACTTAAGAAGTTCAGTGTTCACCCTGTCCACATCACCTACAAAGCCAATGTCCTGGCCATTTACCGTGGCACGCGTACAATGCAGTGTGGAACCATCCTTGCCGCAGATTCCTACAGACTTCATACCAATCTGCTCCATCATCTGAACCAGGTTCTTGTTCACCTTGTTAAGTACCATCTCTGCTACTTCCATGGTCTCAGCATCGGTAACACGCTTGCCGGCCACGAAAACAGGCTCTTTTCCCAGGAGTCCAACCCACTTGGAAATCTCCTTGCCGCCACCGTGAACGATAACAGGCTTCATACCACAAAGCTTCAGAAGGGCTACATCCTTAATAACATTCTTTTGAATCTCCGGATCTACCATGGCGGAACCGCCGTATTTCACAACAACAATTTTATTATTGAAGGCCTGAATGTAAGGAAGTGCCTCAATAAGCACCTCGGCCTGATTTGTACCTGAAAGATATGAGTATTCCATTATAAAAAAACCTCTCCTTCTCACCGACTCCGTCGGTTCATTTTTTCAGGAACTCTCGCTTCGCTCAAGTTCTCCTTCTCACCGACTCCGTCGGTTCGTTTTTTCAGGAACTCTCGCTTCGCTCAAGTTCTCCTTCTCACCGACTCCGTCGGTTCGTTTAGCTTCGGTAGTCAGCGTTGATTTTTACATAGTCGTAGGTA
>JAZUFN010000028.1:0-6741 GCA_045640725.1 Lachnospiraceae bacterium | reverse complement strand
ATCGTTCATCTGACGGTGAGTCGCTGATGCAGGGTGGAGACAACAGGTACGTGCATCTGCTACATGAGTCTCGATAGCTGCTACTCTAAGACCTTTCATGAAGGCTTCAGCAGCCTTTCTGCCGCCCTTGATACCGAAAGAAACTACACCGCAAGAGCCGTTTGGCAGGTATTTCTCAGCCAGCTTGTGATACTTGTCACCCGGCAGTCCGCAGTAGTTCACATACTCTACCTTTGGATGCTTTGACAGGAATTCTGCCACAGCCATACCGTTTTCACAGTGTCTGGCTACGCGGACATGTAATGACTCCAAGCCCAGATTCAGAATAAATGCATTCTGAGGAGACTGAATGGAACCAAAGTCACGCATAAGCTGAGAAGTACACTTGGTAATAAATGCCCCTTCCTTACCGAATTTTTCTGCGTAGGTAATGCCATGATAGCTGTCATCAGGTGTGCAAAGTCCCGGGAATTTATCAGCATGTGCCATCCAGTCAAATCTTCCGGAATCCACAATACAACCTCCCACACCGCCTCCATGACCATCCATATACTTGGTAGTGGAATGGGTAACAATGTCACAGCCCCACTCGAAAGGACGACAATTTATAGGTGTAGCAAAGGTATTATCTACAATAAGAGGTACGCCGTGAGCATGAGCCACCTTGGCAAACTTTTCTATATCCAGTACTGTGAGTGCGGGATTGGCAATAGTCTCGCCGAATACAGCCTTAGTATTAGGCTTGAATGCAGCATTTAATTCTTCTTCAGTACAGTCAGGAGAAACAAAGGTAAAATCAATTCCCATCTTTTTCATGGTGACGGAGAAAAGATTAAAGGTACCACCATAGATGGAAGCTGATGCTACTACGTGATCACCGCAATTGGCAATATTAAATACTGCATAAAAGTTGGCTGCCTGGCCTGAAGAGGTAAGCATTGCTGCGCTACCACCCTCCAGCTCACAGATTTTAGCTGCTACATAATCATTGGTAGGATTCTGGAGTCTTGTATAAAAATATCCACTGGCTTCCAGGTCAAAAAGCTTGCCCATATCCTCTGAAGTATCGTACTTAAAGGTAGTAGACTGAATAATGGGAATCTGTCTGGGCTCACCGTTACCCGGTCTGTAGCCTCCCTGAACGCAGGTGGTATTGATTTTCTGTTTGCTCATAAATGTACCTTATCCTTCTTTTAATAGTATTGCCCTGATATTACAGAGTTTATAGTATTTTATAATGCATTAGCGCATAAAAGTCAATGATGGCCGGCCTTACTTTCCTTCCCAGGAATATATCTTTTCTCTCGGGTAGTAGCGGGCCAGCTCCTCTATCGCTGTGCCCACCATTTCATGGGTCATATCTCCGTAATGACAGGCTCCGTTTTCAGTAACATAGGGAAAAGCTGTTATTTCCGTATCCCCCCATACATTTCGCATGCGGCGCAGGAAATTATTGGAGATTCTGAAAACTCCCACCGAAATATCTTCTATATCTTCCGCCCTTACTTCCGAGAAAACCCGGGCAAACAATTTTTTATAATGATTCTCCCAGCCCTTATGATAGATCATGGGATCAAAGCACAGTCTTACGGGAAATCCGGCCTCTTTACAGGCCTTAAGGGCTGCCAGTCTTTCTTTTAGCCCAGGCATATTTTTTTCAAATCTTTCCACCACTTCATCCGGTGACAAAGTCCAGGCAAAAATCACATTTTCGCAAGCCCCCACCTTTTCCCGAATCGCATTAAAAATCCCTGCATTACCGGATTTTGTGCGTACTTCAATCTTGAGATTACTGTGTTTTTTTGCAAATCCGACCCACTCTTCCACAAAATGCAGCATGGGCTCCAAAGCCAACAAATCCGTGTCGTATGATACGCAAAGATATACCGGATGCTCCGTAAGGATTTTTTCCAGCTCCTGAAAATAGTCTTCTATATTGGTAAATACCACCGTAATGCCCCTTTGGTACATACCGGATAAATAGCAGTAGGAACAGTTATAAATACAGTTTTTCACCAGACTGGTATAGTAGAAATGTTCATTACCAAAGCTCTGGCAAAAAGGTGCCCCGGGATACATAAGCGTATCATGATTCTCTGCAATCACAATATCTCCCTTTTTCTTATCAGCCAGAAAATCATGGTCTTTTTCATTAAATACATCTTTATAATGGTGTATTTTTACCACGTCCGCCTGAGGGAAAAATGCTTTTACCTGCCCCAGTACCCTGTTATCCTCTTCTATACCCTCTTCTATACAGATGGTTCTGCTTTCTTCCGAAAGTCCACTGATACAAAGCTTCCTCAGCTTTTCCAGCATCTTTTTACTTTCCACCTTATTTAGCACTCTATCCTGCCAAAACTCAATAAGCACCCGGTCCAAAATAGCCAGGGGGTCATCGCCGCATACTACTGCATACCTTAGGCACTGCCAAAATTCATCCTCCATGCGAAGCGACAAGCTAAGCTTAGGAAGGTACTCTTTTCTTATTTTTGATTCTGTATTTTTGTTCATATTACCTCAGCAAATTTGTGATACCTGATATATCCTTTGCCTTTTGCAAAAGCATTTTTCTGTTATCTTTAAGATAAACAGCCAGTGCATCTCTTTCCTCCACGGAAAAGCCTTGGAAAGACTTAATCTCACACTCCGGCAATATGCCCTCTGCAAAATCTCGGCCCCGCTCAAATCTTACAGCCACCATAGGCTTATTGTCCTTTGTCACTATAGAGCTGATAGTCAGCTTTACTTCTTCATTCTGATTCATGCCAAACCTCGCCTGTCCATGGTTATTCAAAGATATTTGAAAACATTATAGCACCAGCCTTTCCAAAATACAAATCCGCTGTACCGGGTCTGCACTACATAGACCTAATACGATAAAATATGAAAAAAACAGTTGACAACACTTTATGCAAGAGTTATACTCATTCCAACGTATGAATAATTGTTCAAGTGTTATATTGATATAAGGAGTAGATGTTATGACTAAAGTTTATAAGATTGATGTGGATTGCGCCAATTGTGCTTCTAAAATGGAAGTGGCCGGATCCAAAGTAGCAGGAGTAGCTTCCTGTGAAGTTAATTTTTTAAATCTCACCATGACTGTCGAATTTGCTGCGGGTGCTGATGAGAGACAGGTTATGGACGAAGTCCTTAAGGCCTGTAAAAAGGTAGAGGACGACTGTGAGATTTTCCTTGATAATGATACAGAGTCTGAAGACTATGAGGATCATGAAAAGCATGACGCTCATGAAAAGCATGAATGTCACTGTGGTTGCTGTGACGATGATGACGATGATGACGATGATAAAGACTGTCACTGCGGTGACCACGAGCATCATCATGACCACAATCATGAGCATAGCCATGAACATAGTCACGAGCACAATCACGAACATGATAACGATGATGACGATGATGACAATCCCGCTTTGATGCTGGGTCGTATCATTTCATCTGCAGTTCTGGTAATAGCTGCTGTCCTGCTGTCTCATCTGATTCCCGGTTTTCCTGCTCTTGCAGAAGCAATTATCTGTCTGGTAGCTTATCTGATAATAGGCTACGACATTGTTCTGGGTGCCGTCAAAGGTATTTTCCGTGGACAATTCCTGGATGAGAATTTCCTCATGGCAGTAGCTTCCATCGGCGCTATGGCCATGGGTGAATTCGTCGAAGGCTGTGCCGTTATTATTTTCTACCAGATCGGTGAATTTTTCGAAGACTATGCAGTAGGTAAGAGTCGTAAGAATATTGCTGCCCTTATGGATATACGTCCTGATTATGCCAATATTTTACAGGACGGACAGCCTGTAAAAGTAGATCCCAACAGCGTTAAAATCGGCTCTGTTATTGTAGTAAATCCCGGTGAAAAAATACCTATCGACGGACATGTAGTCTCCGGTAGCTCGGCACTTAACACTGCAGCTCTTACAGGTGAAAGTCTCCCGGTAAACGTTACAGCCGGTGACTCTGTTCTTTCAGGCTCCGTCAATATGACCGGCATTCTGCAGATTGAGACAGAAAAGGCATTTGGTGAGTCCACCATTTCCAAGATTCTGAATCTGGTACAGGAATCCGGTGCTAAAAAGACTAAAACAGAGAACTTCATCAAGAAATTCGCTCGTTACTACACACCTGTTGTTTGCCTATCCGCTTTGGCAATAGCTATTTTGGGACCTGTAATCACCCTGTTAATAGGTAGTGACCTGACAGTAGGTGCACTTCTCAAAGACTGGATATTCCGTGCCCTTACTTTCCTTGTAGTATCCTGTCCATGTGCTTTGGTAATCAGCATTCCACTCAGCTTTTTTGCAGGTATCGGATGCGCCAGCCATAACGGCGTTCTGGTAAAGGGATCCGGCTATCTGGAAGCATTATCCCGTGTTAAAACCGTAGTTTTTGACAAGACAGGCACTATGACCAAGGGTGTTTTCGAAGTAACCGGTATTCACCACAACCAGCTGGAAGAAAAGGAATTGCTGGCTCTGGCAGCCTATGCTGAATCCGCCAGCTCCCATCCTATCGCGAAAAGCATTATCTCCTACTCCGGACTTACTATCGACCGCTCTTTGGTGGAAAATGTTGAAGAAATCGGTGGAAATGGTATAATTGCTACTATAAAGCCAACAGGAATATTCAATAAATATGATTCCCTTACTGTCGCTGTAGGTAACGACAAATTAATGAAGCGCATCGGTGTGGAGCCTGTTCCCTGCCACCATATAGGCACCATCGTGCACGTAGCGGTAAACGGTATCTATCAAGGTCATATTGTTATCTCTGACGTAGTAAAGCCTACTGCCAAGGAAGCCATTAATCTCCTTCATGCTACAGGCGTCACAAATACTGTTATGCTTACCGGCGATGCTAAAGCTGTGGCAGATCGCGTTGCCTCTGACCTGGGCATAGACGAAGTACACGCAGAGCTTCTCCCTGCTGATAAAGTAACTCAGGTAGAACGCCTCCTGGCTTCCAAGCCTGCAGAAAAGGCTACTCTGGCTTTTGTAGGTGACGGTATCAACGACGCTCCGGTACTATCCCGTGCAGATATAGGTATTGCCATGGGCGGTCTGGGTTCTGATGCTGCTATAGAAGCTGCCGATGTAGTACTTATGGATGATGATCCTGCCAAAATCGCCAAGGCTATTAACATTTCCAAAAAAGCTCTTCGTATCGTATACGAAAATATTTATTTATCTATTGGCATCAAGGTGCTTTGCCTGATTATTTCAGCTCTTGGTATATTCGGTACCTTCGCTATGTGGATTGCCATTTTTGCCGATACCGGCGTGCTGATCTTAGCAGTACTAAATGCCATGAGAGCCCTTCATATTAGAAAATAGGGAGACCAAGAGGAAATGACTACCAGATTTAACCCGACTGAAGATAACCTAATAGAACTTGCAGAACTTTTTAAAAACTTTTCTGATTCCACCCGTATCCGTATACTGAATGAGCTCTCCGGAGGTGAGATGGCTGCGGGTGAAATATCAGAAGCTTTAAATATGACTCAATCAGCAGTTTCCCACCAGCTACAGATATTAAAGACCTCCAAGCTGGTAAAGACCCGCCGTAACGGCAAATCCATTCTATATTCTCTTGCCGATGAACATGTTGAGGAAATACTTGAAATAGGCTTAGAGCATATTACTGAGAATTAAATATTATCAATGGATACTATCAGGAGATAAAAATGCGAGTAGTAGAAAAAGCTTACGCCAAAGTGAATCTGATCCTGGATATCACCGGTCGCCGTGCCAATGGCTATCATGATATCCGCACAGTAATGCAGACTGTAGATTTGTGTGATATTTTGGAATTTGACATAGCAGAGTCAAATGAATTTAACATATCTCTTTCCTGCAAAAACGCCGAGAAATTTCCTGACATTACCTGGGATGATAAGAATCTCATGGCAAAAGCAGCAAAGCTTATATGTGAACAATACAATAAAAAGGTCAATATTCATATCTCTATACAGAAAAACATTCCCTCCGGCGCAGGTATGGCCGGAGGCTCCGCAGATGCAGCCTGTGTCCTCACTACATTAAACACCTGCCTTCAGCTGGGCTTAAGCTGCACTGATCTGTGCCTGCTGGGGGTACAGTTGGGCGCGGATGTTCCTTTCTGCATAGTAGGGGGTACAGTCCTGTGTGAGGGAATAGGCGAAGTCCTGACTCCTCTTAACAGCCTGGCGGGACTTACACTGGTATGTGTAAAGCCTACAGTATCCATTAGTACAAAATATATCTATGAGCAGATCGATGCTCCTTTATATAATTATCCTCATCCTGATGTAGATAGCTTTATAAAGGCAGTAAATAATGGTCAGTCCATAGAAAATCATCTGGGCAACTACCTGGAAGGAGCTGCCATCTCTTATGCCCCAGTGGTAAAAGATATGGCAAAGGCTCTATTAAATGCCGGCTGCTCCGCTTCACTTATGACAGGCTCCGGTTCTGTAGTATTTGGAATATGTAACGACATAGAAAAAGCAAAGGAAATCCTTGATTTGATTCCCGGTAGTTTTTTAGTGACAACTATATAAAATGTGACAAGGGGACGTATCTGATTGACACACTTTTTGAAAAAATAATGTGACAAGGGGAGGTATCTGATTGAAACACTTTTTGAAAAAAAGTGTGTCAATCAGATACGTCCCCTTGTCACATTATTTTTTCAAAAAGTGTGTCAATCAGATACGTACCCTTGTCACCTTTTATATAGTTGTCACTAAAA
>JAZUFN010000027.1:0-10219 GCA_045640725.1 Lachnospiraceae bacterium | reverse complement strand
CAATGCGCACATCTTTGGCCAGTCTACGATACCCGGACCGAATTTAATCTCTGCAGAAGGATCAGCTTTGCCAAGGCCATTGTATACTCTGTGTTCATAGATTGATGAATCAAAGAAGTACTGTGGCTTTGTAAAGTTACCTTCAAAATTCTCTGCAGAGGTAAGCTTACCTTTATTAGCTGCTGTAGCTGCTATGGATCTGGCATCCATAAGAGCTACTGATGCTATCTGTCCGCTGGTCACCTTGGAGCCTTCACGATTCGGGAAGTTACGGGTAGAATGTCTGATGGAGAAACCGTTATTGGAAGGCACATCTCCTGCGCCAAAGCATGGACCACAGAAAGCAGTACGTACGGTAGCACCTGTCTGCAGGAACTTTGCAATAGTACCATTTTTAGTAAGCTCCATCATAATTGGCTGAGATGCAGGATATACGGACAAAGAAAATTCATCTGCACCTATATACTTGCCATCCAAAATGTCAGCAGCGGCACAAAGATTCTCAAAACCACCACCTGCACATCCGGCAATAACACCCTGATCTACATAGAGGGCACCGTTTCTTATCTTATTTTTAAGGGAGTAATTTATCTTGTTATTGTCCAGAGATACCTTGGCTCTCTCTTCTACTTCTGTCAGGATATCTGTAAGATTGGCATTCACATCATCGATGGTATAAACATTTGATGGATGGAAAGGCATGGCAATCATAGGCTTTATTTCTGACAGGTCTACTTCTACCAGACCATCATAATATACTACCTCCGGCAACTGCATTTCCTTATAACCCTCGGGACGTCTGTGAATCTCATAGAATTTCTTTACCTTTTCATCGGTAATCCATACTGATGACAGACATGTTGTCTCGGTAGTCATAACATCGATACCGATTCTTTCATCAACAGAAAGATTAGCTACACCGGAACCAAAGAATTCCATTACTTTATTATTAACATAACCATTTTTGAAAACTGCTCCTATAATTGCCAGCGCTACATCCTGAGGTCCTACACCCTTACGTAAAGAACCTGTAATGTGAATACCTACTACGCCCGGCATATTGATATCATAGGTCTTGGATAAGAGCTGTTTTACCAGCTCAGGACCACCTTCACCGATGGCCATGGTACCCAGCGCACCATATCTGGTATGGGAATCTGAGCCCAGAATCATTTTTCCTGACTCAGCCAGCATCTCACGTGCAAACTGATGAATAACAGCCTGATGAGGTGGAACATAAATACCACCATACTTTTTGGCACAAGAAAGGCCAAACATATGGTCATCTTCATTAATGGTACCGCCTACTGCACATAATGAATTGTGACAATTGGTAAGTACATAGGGAACAGGAAAAGAAGTAAGTCCTGAAGCTCTGGCAGTCTGAATAATACCAACAAATGTAATATCATGGCTGGTCAGCTTATCAAACTTAATGCGAAGCTTTTCCATATTACCTGATGTATTGTGATTGGATAAAATATTATAGGCCAAAGTATTCTTTGCGGCCTCTTTATCAGGACAAGCAGCGGCATACTTAAGATATTCTGAAGAAATATTCTCCTCCGCTACTACATTTTCACCCTTAAATACATAGGCACCTTTTTTATAAAGATTAATCATTATCGCACCTCACTTTATCACGTTAAAACTTAAAAGCTAATATACAAAAATTTCACTAATATGTCAAGTGTCAAAATGTGACAAAAAGATACGTCCCCTTGACACATTTGTGTCACGGGGACGTATCTTTTTGTTACATTTTTATATCATTGATTATACATTCTTAAACATAAAGTAGAGCATTACCTCATACTGCTCATAAAGAAGAGGCACCTTAAAGATAATACTGTCCGGAGATTCAATGGTAGTAGTACCTGTAATAATGGTAGGTGGGGTAATATCTATCATAACATTGTTATTGGATAGAATGGTAGCTGCATTACCCATAACCATATTGCCCAGCTCGGAAATAGCTGATCTGGCCATTTCATCAAATTCAGGTACCGGCATACCCATCATCATCTTGGAAGCAATCTGCTTGGCCATATCTATAGACATAACGAAACATGCCTGACCACAAAGCTCACCTGTAATACCAAGCATAATAAGCATCGGATTACCATCAATATGAAAGCCGGTCTTTTCTATTTTACCAAATTTAATATCAACACCGCAAACCTGCTGCATAACCTGTTTTGCAGACATAAGGAACGGATTAATCTGCTCAGCTCTAATTTGTGCCATAATAGACCTCCAACATAATATACATGTATGTTAGCATATTAATTTATAAAATCAATGGTTCAAAGCCTTTGTTTATAGAAGTTTAACCATTGTTTAGAGGGGGTTTACAGTTAGTAATCAGTGTATTTATAGTAATAAAGCTCTTCTATCTGGAAAACACAAACATACCTATTCCGGCAGCGATTGTAATATTTAAAGAATCCACTTCAGGAGTCTGCGGAATAAGGATACTCCGACCATAATCCATAAA
The DNA here is from genome assembly GCA_045640725.1 of Lachnospiraceae bacterium. Classification (GTDB taxonomy): domain Bacteria; phylum Bacillota; class Clostridia; order Lachnospirales; family Lachnospiraceae; genus RGIG3528. Next base: position 7,722 of record JAZUFN010000027.1, on the reverse strand, counting down.
ATCATCAGATAATCCGGTAGCCTCATTGCCAAATACCAAAGTATAATTAGCTCTGTGCGTAGCCTCGTTTAGCGTGAGTTGCCGCTTGGAATTCAACATAAAGCAATAGATATCCTGGTCCGGATATGCAGCCATGTAGTCTTTGAAATCAGAAAACTCTTCTACATTCATTCTGAACCTGGCTCCCATTGAAGCTCTTAGTGTTTTGGGGTTAAAGGAATCAGCCCCCGGAGTAATAACAGCCATATCCTTAATCCCAAAGCCCACAGCTGTACGCATAATAGTTCCCATATTGCCCATATTCCCCGGATTAACTAAAACAACATGGGGGGCATTTTTACGCAGCCTATCTGTAAACTTATTCAGAATACCTATACAAAATACATTTTCCTTATCTGAAAGCTTATTAATCAGCTTATCATTAATCTCTACAGGAATATTATTTTTCCTGCATATTTCCCTGACTTTATCACTATCCGTAAAACTGCTATGTACCAATACGCTACTCACTACCTCCGGCCTTGTGTTTAAAAGTTCAAAAGTAGGAAAAGCACCTAAGGTATAACTATAATCGCTATCTTTTTTATAAGGTTTAATATCCATAACTGCCTCGTCTCTTTATATTCTTGTATCTATCATAATGCAGAATTCTTCATTGTCAACAGGTTTGTGGCAGTTTTGTGACAGGGGGACGTATCTGTTTGACACAAATGTGACAGGGGGACGTATCTAATTGACACACTTTTATGCATAAAAGTGTGTCAATTAGATACGTCCCCCTGTCACATTTTGTCACAAAATATACACATTACAATTTTAAAAAAGCTCTTGAATAAAAACGTTTTTATTGGTATCTTATATATACTTTATTTCCCTTTGGAAAGGATTAATTAAAATGAAAAAACGAATATTGGGATTACTTCTATTTTCAGCCATGCTTTTATCTGCCTGCGGCAAGGGTGCCGGTAATATCACTTCCACTCCTGTCCCATCTCCTACTGAAGGGGTTCATATTGAACTGCCTGACTGGACAAAACCTACAGATACAGAAAAAGTGGAGCTTACAATGAGAGATTATACTATTATTTCCGATAAGCCTTTTCTCAAAGCTGACGGAAAGGTACTCAAAGATGATTATGGAAAGGGCAATCTGGTTCAGCTGCGTGGCACAAATGCAGGAGGTTATCTCCTTCAGGAATTCTGGATGTGTGTTACCGGCAGTTCTACCAATGTAAAAGACCAGAATAGCCTTATAGATACTCTTATAGAGCGATTTGGTCAGGAAAAAGCAGACGCCCTTATAAAACAATATGAAGACACCTACTGGACCATAGCTGATTTTGACTACTGCGCTTCTTTGGGTATTAACTGCATCCGTCTCCCTTTCTGGTGGAGAAATTTCACTGATAGCGAAGGAAATTTCATTGAAAATCCCTTTGAAAGAATAGACTGGTTTGTAGAAGAAGCCGGGAAAAGAGGTATCTACGTTATTTTAGACATGCACGGTGCATACGGCTCTCAAAACGGCTCCGATCACTCCGGTATCGATGGTGGTGACCACAAAATGGAAGCATCCGAATTCTTTTTCGGGGAAAATGCCGAAAAAAATCAGCAGTTATACTATGTTCTTTGGGAAAAAATAGCTGAGCACTTTAATGGTAATCCTTGGGTAGCCGGCTACGACCTGTTAAATGAGCCTTACTGTACATATCGTTATAATACAGGTAAGCCTGATAAAGAAATTCTCAACATGCTTTGGGATATATACGATGAAGCTTATACCAGAATCCGTGCTATTGACCCCGATCATGTAATCATCATGGAAGCCACATGGAATCCATCTGACCTGCCAAAGCCATCTACTTATGGCTGGGAAAACGTTATGTATGAGTATCATAATTATCTTTATGATGACTACTCCAATGCAAAAGGTCAGCAGATCTCCAATATGCAAAGCAAATTAAATTCTATTAAAAATGCAAATTATAATGTTCCATCTCTTTTAGGCGAATTCTCACTCTTCAACTCTTTAACAGCTTGGGAAAAAGGCGTTAAGCTTATAGATGACTCCGGCATCAGCTGGACTACTTGGACATATAAAGTAGTTAGTGATTATGGTAACTGGGGCATTAAAAATGAGACAAATAACAGTGTTAATGTTGAAACTGCGGATTATGATACCATTATGGCAGTATGGACCAGAACCGGTAAAGACCACAATAATACCGGTTTGGTCAAGGTACTTGAGCAGTTCTACAAGCGCGAATTTATAGCAAAATAAAAGAATGTGACAGGGGGACGTCACTGCTTGACACATTTGTGTCAAGCAGTCACGTCCCCCTGTCAACTTTTTGTCACTGAGAAACGTCCCTGTGTCAATTTCCCATTATTTCATTTTATATTTTGTACTGGTCGGCAATAGCATTCAGGCTGGTAGCGGATTCATCTACCACCTTGCCTGTAGACTCCAGGTCATTAATAGCTCTGGTAACTGTAGTGGTAGTAGCTGACAGCTCCTCTGCTGTAGCTGCACTTTCCTGAGAAATGGAGGATAGACCTGAAATAAGATCTGTAATAGCCACTACCTTGTCCCCCAGCGAATTGCTGACTTCTTTAAGCTTAACTACACCACTGTTTACAATATCTACATTGTTTACAATAGCTGTAAATCCGGTTCTGGTATTCTCTACCGAGTTCTTCTGCTGTTCTACATAATTCTTTACTTCATCGCTTTCTTCCATGGCTTTTTGTGCACTGGAAACCAGCTCTGAAATCATAGCATTGATTGTATCTGCAGACTCTGAGGACTGTTCAGCCAGCTTACGTATCTCATCTGCTACGATGGCAAAGCCTCGTCCTGCTTCTCCTGCTCTTGCAGCTTCTATGCTGGCATTAAGCGAAAGCAGATTGGTCTGTTCTGAAATATCTGTAATCATATCACTGGCCACACCGATAGTCTTGGTCTTCTCATCAAATTCATCAATAACCTTAAAGATACGATCGAAAGCTTCCAAACTCTTATCAGTAATCTTGGTCAATTCATTTACAGTATTCATGCCATCATTGGTAATACGCTCGATATCGTTACATGCAGACGCCAAAGATTCAGCTTCATTGAGATTAACCTTGGCAATATCATCCACTTCACTAATATTGACTGCGATATTGGATACATCCTGTGCCTGTACTGTAGCCGCCTCAGCCACTTCATTGGCAGCCTTATCTATCTTATCCATAAGGTCGGTAGAGTCAGCCATATTAGCGACCATATGCTTACTGGAATTACTAAGTGTTTCAGATGATGACTTAAGTGTCTCCATCATGGAAAGCAACTGTGTCTTAAGTTCAAAGGAAGCACTGCTAAGCTCAGCTATTTCGTCCTTACCCTTAAGTTCCTTGATGTCCACAGTAAGATTCTTATTTGCAAGCTCTTTAATATTTTTAGTAACTATAGAGATATTAACTCTAAGGTATCTCATGACAATGATACTGAACACTATCGTAACAGCAATCAGCACCATATAAATGCCAAATATTGTATAACTCTGAAGATTAAGCTTATGTACCAGATTCTTTTCTGCATATTCGCTGTACTCTTCTACCAGGTCTGTCATAGAGCTGATAGCATCTCTACCGGTATTAAAATATACAGAACATTCTGCCAGAATTCCCATATTGGCATCTTTTATGTCCGTAGTTTCAAAATAGGTAAAATTATCATTAAAAACCTTATAGTACTCTTCAAAAGTCTTATCCTTGTACTTATATGAAGAAAACTCCGAATCTTTCTTAATTATATCCAAAGCTTTATCTGTTCTCTCACGGGTCTGCTTGATATTATCATAGTAATCATCATAAAATCTGGTAGTATCTCCTGCATTAAACTGCTTCATAAGCAGGAATTGCAACAGATCCGAAAAGCTCTGATAGATATCTCTGTCAGCATTAATAAGTGCGGAATTAGCTGTATAAAGCTTATCATAATATACATCTTTACTCTTAGTTTGAGCAGATGTAATCAAGGCATAGGCTATTATAAGCAGCAGAATAAGCATAGTCACAAGCGGAATGATAAGGGCAAAGAGTTTGCCGGCAATCTTTTGATTTTTCATACCTTCTCCTTTGTATATCAAAATAGAATATTTTATAACCAATACCACTATTATGTCATTTACCCATAGGAAAATTAATAAAAAAAAAAATAAATAAAAATAAAATAAGGCAAAGCCGTAAGCTTTGCCTTATATATAACTTGTCGTTATAGCCTATCGTATTAATTTACTGTGCCATCTGCTTTGCAACTTCTTCAGCAAAGTTCTCAGACTTCTTCTCCATACCCTCACCAACTTCGAAACGAACGAACTTAGCTACTGTAAGAGCCTTGTTAACAGATGCAAGGTAAGCTGCTACAGACTGCTTGCCATCCTCTGCCTTAACATATGTCTGATCAAGGAGGCAGATCTCCTTAAGGTGCTTCTGAACACGACCATCTACAAGACCACCGAAAATCTTATCAGCAGCGAATACTTCCTTCTCCTCCATAGCAAGTGCTACAAGAGCTGCCTTAGCATCATCGGAAAGGAAGTTGAAGAGGAACTTATTGTTCTTCTGCTCATTGTAAGCTGCAACATCCTCAGCAGAGAATTTATTCTCATTGAGTGCTCTGTCGAAAAGCTTATTCTGAAGAGGTCTTGGAAGAGATGAAGGATCGTTAAGAGCGCTCTCAAGAGTAACATCATGAAGCTTTGTAAGCTCCTCTGCAGAGATGTCATTCTTAGAAACATACTTAGGGCTCATAGCTGCAACCTGCATTGCAACATTTGAAAGAGCTTCCTTTACAGCATCGTCAGAACCAGCGCCGTTACCAACAACGAGAACGCCAATCTTGCCGCCACCATGAATATAGGAAACTACTGCATCGCCGGAAACGCGAGCAAATCTTCTGATAGAAAGCTTCTCACCGATAGTAGCTGTCTTCTCTACAAGTACATCCTTAACAGTCTTGGAAGAATCCTCTACCCAAGCATCCTCAAGCATGCCCTCTGCATCAGCTGCAGAAGTCTTAAGAGCCTGCTTAGCAACATTCTCTACGAAAGACTGGAAAAGCTCATTCTTAGCAACGAAGTCAGTCTCAGAGTTAACCTCTACAACTGCTGCATTGTTGCCATCGATAGCAACACGGCAAATACCCTCTGCTGCAATACGAGCAGCCTTCTTCTCAGCCTTAGCGATACCGCTCTTTCTAAGGAACTCGAAAGCCTCATCCATATTTCCGTTTGTCTCATTAAGTGCCTTTTTGCAATCCATCATGCCGGCACCGCTCATTTCACGTAACTCTTTTACCATTGCTGCGGTAATGTCTGCCATTTTTATATCCTCCACTTTTATATTATCATAAAAAACGCCGAGGCCATGGACCGAATGGGTCTGCGGCCTCGGGCAAAAAATTCAATATTAATGATTATTCAGCGTCAGCTGTCTCAACTTCCTCTTCTACAGGAGCTGCAACAAACTCTTCACCCTGATTAGCCTCGATAACAGCATCAGCCATCTTGGAAACTACAAGCTTAACTGCACGAATAGCATCATCATTACCAGGGATAACATAATCAAGTTCCTCAGGATCACAGTTTGTATCAGCGATACCGATGAGCTTAATCTTAAGAGCCTTTGCTTCCTGGATGCAGATTCTTTCCTTCTTAGGATCTACTACGAAGATAGCGTCAGGGATCTTCTTCATATCCTTGATACCGCCAAGGTTCTTCTCAAGCTTGTCCCATTCCTTCTTAAGATTGATAACTTCCTTCTTAGGAAGTACATCGAATGTACCATCCTCAGACATCTTCTCGATAGCCTTAAGACGAGCAATTCTGGACTGGATGGTCTTGAAGTTGGTAAGCATACCACCAAGCCATCTCTCGTTTACATAGTACATACCGCAACGCTCTGCCTCAGACTTAACTGCATCCTGAGCCTGCTTCTTTGTACCTACGAAAAGGATTGTACCGCCGTTTGCAGCGATCTCCTTAATAGCGAAGTAAGCTTCATCAACCTTACCTACAGACTTCTGAAGATCAATGATATGAATACCATTTCTCTCTGTGAAGATGTACTCTGCCATCTTAGGATTCCATCTTCTTGTCTGATGACCAAAATGTACACCTGCTTCAAGTAACTGCTTCATTGAAATAACGCTCATTTTAATACCTCCATATGGTTTAATCTTCCGCATACAATGAATCTAAATATCTCACTATGAGACACACCATATTTTGTATGCGTGCTTTGTCACGGGGCGTTAACCCGCACATGCCAAATTACTATAACATAAAACGCCTGCCAATGCAAGCGTTTTTGTTTGTATAGTGTAATTTTTTCGTGAATTGATGCTATGTCAATCTAATCTTACCCGATTATACGAAAGTACATAGATTAAATCATTATAATTCATTTTACTGTTCACATAATAACTGCCCGGTACAAATACCCCTCCCAGGTTATTCTTATATATGAACATGTTAAAATCTCTTTCATTATTTATTATTCCTATCTCATACAAGAGCCTGGCTACTCTCTCACTACTGTATCCCCTAAGTATTTCAATGGTAGCTTCCACCATTTGAGTGGTGTCAGGCCCCGGAGATGGAATAGGCGTAGGTGTAGCACTGGGGACAGCAGTAGGAAGTGGTGTATCTGTAGGCTTTGGTGTATCCGTAGGCTTTGGTGTATCCGTAGGCTTCGGTGTATCTGTAAGCTTTGGCATATCTGTAGGCTTTGGTGTATCTGTAAGCTTTGGAGTATCTGTAGGTACAGGGGTCTTCTTAAGATCGCTTATATTAATAGATGAAGTAGGCTTAGCATCAGTTTTAAGAATGTAGCCTCTTTTTTCGGCCATTTCAGCAAATTCTTTATCAGATATCTCCGGAGAAGTATTTTTAAATACAATCATCAGGATAACACAGGTAAAAATCATACCAATAGCCAGACCGCGTAAATAATATTTTTTCTTATCACTCATATTTATTACGCTCCATACAAATTAATTACCAGCTTCACTTCGCCTTGCCCGAGATTTAAAGCCTTGGATATCTCCAGAACCGATCTGCCTTCTTTATGCATTTTAAGAATTTCCTGATTTTTGTTATCTGCCTGCCATATCTCAGGTAAAGACTGCTGGCCCGGAATAGATTCAGCTTCATTAATAACAAATTTTGGCTCGGGCTTCACAGGCTTTACTACCTTTTTAGGCTCAGGTAACGTAGCTTCGGCCTTCTTTTCATTTTTCTTAATAGCTGAATTTAACTGCTTTGTAAGCTTAGTTACCGTAGCTACAGCATTTTTACTCTCCTGCCTGGACATCTCCATATCAGTCAAAGTCTGCTTTAATTCGTCTTCTTTCTGATTCAGCATATTGTACATAAATACCGTATGGTCATCATTTTCCTGCATTTTGTTAAGGAGAGTCTTGGAATACTCATCGATAGCAATTATCTTTTCGTTGCATATCTCCCCCATAGTATCATCTGCATGAGTGATAGCATTGTCCAGACTATTGGATAATGCCTCCTGTACCAAACGATTTATTACTTCTTTTCTTTCTGCAATTTCTTCATCAGAAAAAGAGGAATTGGAATCACCATTCCTCTCAGAATTACCTGTGAAAATAATACTTGCCAATAAAAGTATTACTCCTACAACTATAATAATTATCTCAACAGCACT
>JAZUFN010000026.1:0-5672 GCA_045640725.1 Lachnospiraceae bacterium | reverse complement strand
CGTAAAAAGTCTAACTTTTTAGCTGTTTTTTTCCTACTAATCTAAATATTCTATTATAACATTTCTATATTTAACCCTTATTGATCTAATTGCCTTCGCATTCTTTTTTACATATACCTTTTTAAGGCTACTGCAGCTGTGAAAGACGTCATATCCCAGACTGGTATCAGCCCCGAGGAAAGTAACCGTCTCCAGACTAGTACACTCTTCAAACGCTTTTTGATTTATTGCTTCAACGCTTGCCGGGATAGTTATGTTCCTTATATTACTACAATCTCCAAACGCCCTCGAATCTATATATTTCACGCTATCCGGAATTACTATATCCGCAAGACTTGAACAAAAAGCAAATGCATAAGGACCTATAATTGTCACACTATTGGGTATAATAATGCTTTTCAGATTACGGAAGGCACCTAGAGCGCCATCTCCTATTGTTGTGATACCCTCAGGTATCACAACAGACTCAACCTGACCAAGATCATTCGGCTCATATATAGGCAATAGCCAATCAGGCTTAGATAGAATACTTACCTCAGGATTGCAACCAAACAATATTCGTTGTGAGTAGCACTCAAGTTCAGTAGGAAGTGATAGTTCTTTCAAATGATGGCAATAATCAAATACAGAATCCCCCATCGTTTTAACGCTGTCAGGCACAACAATGCTAATCAAGGAACTACACTCACTAAATGCTCTTTCTCCAATTTCCTTTACACTACCAGGAATACTTATATCCGACAAGTTTTTACATTCATAAAATGCTCTATTTCCGATACTAGTCACGCTGTCAGGAATTATTATTTGCTTTAACTGATTACAACCATAGAATGTACTGTTTTCTATCGCTATCAGATTATTAGAAAGAATCACAATCCCCAGTTTTTCACAGCTATCAAAAGCAGATTCCCCTATATTAGTAACACTATCTGGTATAGTAATACTTTTTAGGCTGGTACAACTCTCAAACGCACTTCCTCCGATTTCTTTAACACTATCTGGTATGGTAATACTTTTTAAGCTGGTACAACTCTCAAACGCACTTCCTCCGATTTCTTTAACACTATCTGGCATGGTTACACTTTTTAGTAGTGTGGCCCCTGAAAATGCAGCTACTCCAATTTCTCTTATTCCATTTGGGATTTCTACAGAGACGATTTTCTTCATTTCATCTGATGAAAATATCGGAATAAGCCAATCCGGTTTGTTTATTATATTTACATTGGGATTACAGCCATAAAAAATACGCAAGGTATAGGTATCCAGTTGTTTTGACAATCTTACCTCTTTCAGATTACTGCACCCCGAAAATATCTCAAACTCCAGTTTGGTCACACTATCCGGAATAATTATGCTACTTAGGCTACTACAATCACTAAAGGCGCGACGTTCTATTATTTGATACCCTTCAGGAATTGTTACATCTGTCAAACTGCTGCAACCGGCAAACATATCTGCTTCCAGGTTCGTAATACCTTTTGGGAGTACTATACCTGTAAGGCTGCTACAGTCATTAAATACCCTATACCCCAAGCTTGACATTTCTGACGGCATAGTGACAGTTCTAAGCTTGGTACATCCGTAAAATACCTGCACCCCCATATTCACAACACTATCCGGTATAATGACCCTCTCCAGCTCACTACACTTCTGAAATGCCATGGCGCCTATTTCGATCACAGTATTTGGGATAATCACAGCTCCACACAGACTGCTACACGAATAAAATGTAGCCTCGCCAATGTATGTAACACCCTCCGGGAGTTTTATAGAGAGAAGGCTGCCACAATACCCAAACGCTCTTTGCCCAAGCTCCTCCAAATAGTCCGGCAATAATATATTTACCATATCATCACAATGATAAAAGGCATACTCTTCTATCCTGATAACACTATTCGGCACTGTAATACTACTTACCTTACTGTATGAAAAAGCCCAGGCTTCTATTTCCGTGACAGGGTAGCCATCAATATTATCCCAAATAACTACATTACCCGCCACATTATCATCAACATTGGATACTCTATATGACACTCCATCCTTATTGGCCACGTATGTTATTCCTTGTGTCCCATCCTTTACCTCTTTTCTGGAAGCATCTATAGGTATCAGTGTATTTGTCGGTGTATTTGTCGGTGTATTTGTCGCTATAGGTGTTACTATAGGAGTTGCTATTGGTGTTGCCGTAAGCGTTTCGCTAGGCGTTTCTGTAGGTACGCTACTAGGTAAATTCTGGCCATCACCACATCCTGCGATGTAACACATTCCTATTACCAATATCATAAGTATACTTCGGTTTTTGTTCATAGTTTCCTCCCAGTCTGGCGAATAGATTAGGTGTCATAATAGTATAATATCATCTAGTAAGTCCCGAAATCAAACAACAACCTATAATTTTTCTGTAAAATCAGAACAAAATGACATTTCCAGGCTATGTTTTTACTGCGTCTGTATCATGGCTGGCGTAATCCTTCCGGGTAGGCCACTCCCCTTCTTCCGGGCAGAAAAAAAAGAGGCTGCCATCAACAACCTCTTTTAAATTTAATAATCATCAAATTTATCTTTTGGTATCAAATGAGCCTGAACTCAGCATACTCCCTGAGTACTGCCCGGCCGATTTGGTATAATTGTTACCATAATAGCTTTTTGTACTTCTGAAAATATTAAGCTGAAATTCGTTAATCTCCAATGATTCCTGTATGAGCTTTGAATTATGATCATTTATAGTCTTAACCCGATCCAAGGTGTCCTTAAGCTCCTTTTGCAACCTGCGAAGCTCCTGCTGACTTTCAGGCTGTCCTGAAAGCAATTCTATAAGCTCCGGAAGTCTCAGCTCGGACTTCTCCTGATTCAAAACCACGCGCATATTTTTCATAATATCCCCGCGTTTCTTTTCCAGCCCGGTAATCTTTTCAACGACCTTTTCTTCCTCACCTGTAATGCCTTCCAAGGCCACCACATCATTTTTTATAATAACTGCAGTCTTGCTCTCGGCAATAGGTATAAGCTCACTATATATTTTTAACTCTTCCGCAAGCGTTGCGATGAGCTCATCTAAAAGTCCTGCCATAATCCCCCCAAATAGCTAATAACCTTGCGGGCGATTAAAACAGCTTCATTGCTTCCTCTGACTGTGCTAAGAGCTTGTCTGCCAATGCACTCATGGGTACATTATAAGTACCTGCAGCGATGGCCGATTTAATCTCAGCTACCTTATCCTCACGTACGTCCGGAGTCTTTGCAACAGCTTCTTTAGCTACCTGCAGGTCTCTTCCAAAATTGGAAATCTGAACGCTGTCACGTGGCTGAGTCTTCGCGCCTTCTACTTTTTTGAAAGTGCCATTGGCCTGATAAACCTGGCTTATCTGGGACATTGCTTCAATACGCATAACTTTGTCCTCCTGTCTATAAATTCTTACCTTCGGGTACCTCTCACAGCTTCCCTACTATTATTATCGGACGTTACAGGAAATACTTTAGCAGAAAGTAAGTCTTTTTTCGAGGAAAATCGAAAATTTTATTTTTATTTTAGATTCGATTATACTTCAACCGGCATTAATGTTGCAAAATAGTCCTCTACAGTCTCTGCGCGACGGATAAGCTTTACGCTTCTGTCAGGACGAAGAAGTATCTCTGCAGATCTCAAGCGACCATTGTAATTGTAGCCCATAGCATGTCCATGAGCACCTGCATCACAGATTACAACATAATCACCCATATCAATCTTGGGCAGCATTCTGTCAATGGCAAACTTGTCATTGTTTTCACACAAGGAGCCTGTTACGTCATACTTATGGTCACAAGGCTCACCTTCTTTACCGGGAATAATAATATGATGATAAGCTCCGTACATAGCCGGTCTCATAAGATTGGCTGCACATGCATCCAGTCCCACATACTCCTTGTATGTGTGCTTCTCATGTAAAGCTGTGGCTACCAGCTGACCGTAAGGCGCCAGCATATATCTGCCCAGCTCTGAGAAAATTGCTACATCTCCCATGCCAGCCGGTACAAGGATTTCCTCAAATTTTTCACGAACACCTTCACCAATAGCGAAAATATCGTTCGCCTCCTGATCAGGCTTGTAAGGAATACCTACGCCGCCTGAGAGATTGATGAAAGTAATATGAGCCCCTGTTTTCTCCTTAAGCTCTACAGCCAGCTCAAAAAGTGTACCTGCCAGAGTCGGATAATAGTCATTGGTAAGTGTATTGGAACAAAGGAAGGAATGAATACCAAACTCCTTTACCCCCTTTGCCTTAAGTATCTTGAAGGCCTCAATAATCTGATCGTGAGTCATACCATACTTGGCATCCCCCGGATTGTCCATAATACCGTTAGCCAGCTCATACACTCCGCCCGGATTGTATCTGCAACAGATTTTTTCGGGGATACCTGCTACCTGCTCCAGAAAATCAATGTGGGTAAAATCGTCCAGATTGATAATGGCATTTAATGCTTTGGCCTTAACAAACTCCTCTGCAGGAGTCGCATTTGAAGAAAACATAATCTCATTACCCACGCTACCGATAGACTCAGACAGTAAAAGCTCTGCCAATGAGGAGCAGTCCATGCCACAGCCTTCCTGCTGCAAAACCTTCATAATAGAGGGATTAGGGGTGGCCTTTACGGCAAAATATTCTTTAAAGCCCTTATTCCAAGAAAAGGCCTTGAAAAGATTCCGGGCATTTTCTCTAATAGCAGCCTCATCATATACATGAAAAGGAGTAGGGATAGTTTCAGTGATTTTTCTAATTTCTTCTTTGGTAAGTATTGATTTCTTCATGTCTTGATCCTTCTAACTATTTTCTACTAAAAACGGAGACGTTTAAAAAACGTCCCCGTTATTGTATACCAGTATACAATTTAAGTCAAGTCATATATTACAGCTGAGCTTTCTGTCCCTTTGCTCCACGCTTTCTGTTTTTCACCTTTTTGGCAGAAAGCTCCTTGCCCTTGTAAGTAAAGGTCTCGTCACTTGGGGTCACCACGTTAACCTGAGTTACATGATCCCCCTTGTCCAGGGCAATTCCTTTGACACCACGGCTGGTCTTTTTAAATTCAGACACCTCTTCCAATGGATATCCCAGAGACAAACCATCGTGAGTCATCATAATAACCTTACGGTTCTGAGCCAGTATATCTGTTGCCGTAAGCTTGCATATGCTGACCACCTGATCCTTTCCATCCAGCTTGGTGGCAGCTATCATGGTACGGGTAGTATCAAATTCGATACCTGATACGATTTTTACGTAGCCCTCCCTGGTAGCAAACAGGAAGGAACACTCAAATAATTCCTCGAAGCCTGTGTAAAGTACTACCTCTTCCTTGCCTATTTTGGTAAGTGTATGAATAAGTGTACCCTTTTCCTTTATCTTTGTACGAGGGATTTGCTGAGCCTTTACCTGGAACATATTTCCTTCTGCGGTAAATACGCAGAGCCTGTCATTGGACTTCATGCGAATAGTGTATACAAAGTCTGCCAGCTGCTCGCTGGTAGCCTTCATAAACATATTGGCATCCACAGCCTTGGTGTAGCCGAATTTGTCAATAAGTATATAGATGTCCTCTATTTTTTCTTCCACTACATAATTCAGCTGTTCAATCTTTCGTATCTCTGTACGACGTTCCACAGAGAACTTTTTTCTGAATTCCTGAAGCTGCTTCTTGAT
>JAZUFN010000025.1:0-14808 GCA_045640725.1 Lachnospiraceae bacterium | reverse complement strand
TGGAGTATTCGAAGAAATTCTTCTAAAAGAAGAGACAAAGTGTAAAATTATTATCAGCAGTCGGAAAAAATGTTTGCGGCTGCTTTTTTGTAGTGGGAATACAATAATTACAGCCGGCCCCCTGTGAGACCGGCTGTTTTCAGTTAGGGAAAATTATAATTAATATAAGAAATATATAACATATTCATCGGCATTTATTCATTGCAATAATTTGACTAATAGGCTACAATAGTACGTTAGATAAGTATGTAATTCGGAGGCTTGAATTGAGCAATTATTTGAACCCGGAGAATGGCTTTTTCTCCATGTTATCCAAGATTTTTGACCTTATTGTTTTGAATCTTATTTATGCCATAATGAATCTTCCTTTTGCTTTTATGGCCTATATTAATCTGGCTATGCTTTTTAATGAGAAAGCCAGCTGGCATCCGCTGTATGTGGTCGCAGCTATGGTATGCGGTATCCTCTTGGTGCCTACATCCACTGCACTTTACTATTCAGTAGTCAAATCCGTCAGACGCCACAGAGGCTATCCTGTCAGGGAATTCTTCAGAAGCTTTAAACAAAACTTTAAACAGGGAGCAGTAGCATCTCTGATTTTTACAGCTTTGTGTGGGCTTTTGGTATTTGATTTCTGGTATGCACTCAGTGTGTATAGGGAGAGCGGAAAAGTTACTTTCCTCTTTCTCTTTATAATTATCACATTTTTCCTGGTATCTACCTTCATCTACTATTGTCCGGTTCTTTCCAGATTTCAGATGAAGCAATTGAACGCATTGAAATTTTCTTTGGGGCTGTCAGCGCGTCACATGGGATATACCGTGGTATTTGTGATTATGTGGCTGGCGTTTGCTGTGTTAGGGTATTTTACCAACGGCCTTACATTGTTTCTGCTACTGGCTGCCGGTGTCCTCCTTGAAAGCATTATGATGGAGAAAATCCTTAAAAAATATGTGCTGAAGACTCTTGAACAGCAGGCTGAAAAAGCGAAGGAAAACGGTGACACAGAGACTGTCAGAGAAGCAGAAGACGTATCCTTTAATTTTAAACGTCTGGATGCTGAAGAGGCGAAGAATGTCACAGCTGACGGCAAAAAGAAGAAAACCGTTGCCGGCGATGACGAATGGTATTTAGAGTAAAATATTTGGGGAGAAGCGAATGGATCAGAGAATTTTTTCTTACATTACAAAAGATGAGACTAATCCGATCTGCTATGGTGAAACAAGACATCCTTCCTGGGAACTGGGTTCCAAGGAAACGAAAGACGGAAAGAGGCGTATTTGCGGCTACTTCCCGGGGGCGTGTGGACTGGTAATTAACAGAGTCGACACAGGTGAAAAAATTGAAATGGCGCATGTGGACGAAAGCGGTTTTTTCGGAACAATAGTAGATGGAAAAGCTTGGTTCGATTACACGTATACAGCATATTATCCTGACGGTAATACCTATGACTGTTATGATATTTATAATTTTGATACTGCCTTAGATGAGAAAGAGCTGGAGCTTTTCCGGAAGGGTATTAATTATGACATATATGAGACTCTTGGGGCTCACAAATGTGTTCAGCGAGGCGTTGAAGGAGTGATGTTTGCCGTATGGGCTCCAAACGCTCTTATGGTCAGTGTTACCGGCACATTTAATCTTTGGAATCAGCGTAGCCATATCATGGAAGCTAATGATAAGTACGGTGTTTTCTCGCTTTTTGTACCGGGTGCAAAGGAAGGCGATCTCTATAAGTATGCTGTTACCATTACCGGCGGTGCAGTAGTATTAAAAGCTGATCCTTACGGATTTTCACATCAGAAGCGTCCTGACAATGCTTCAATTGTGACTGATATAAGTAAATACAAATGGTCCGATAAAAAATATATGGATCAGAGAAGTCAGAAAAATATATACAAGAGTCCTATGAATATCTACGAGGTGCACCTGGGCTCTTGGAAAAAACCTACTGAAGAGGATGGCAGCTTTTACAACTATCGTGAGCTGGCCGATATGCTGACTGAGTATATGAAGAATATGAATTATACTCATATTGAGCTGCTACCCGTGATGGAGCATCCTTTTGACGGATCCTGGGGTTATCAGGTGACCGGATATTACGCACCTTCCTCCAGATATGGTACTCCTGCTGATTTTAGGTATTTTGTGGAAACAATGCATAAAAACGGTATCGGTGTTATTTTGGACTGGGTACCGGCTCATTTTCCAAAGGATGCCTTCGGGCTGGCCAAGTTCGACGGTTCCTGTCTGTATGAGCACCATGACAAGAGAAAGGGAGAGCATCCCGACTGGGGCACGCTGATTTTTAATACTGAATGTCCTGAAGTATCCAATTTCCTTATTTCCAATGCCTTTTACTGGGTGGAACAGTATCATATAGATGGTATCAGAATGGATGCAGTGGCTTCCATGCTTTACCTTAATTACGGTCGTAAGGATGGGGAATGGATACCTAATAAATATGGCGGCAGAGAGAATCTGGATACAGTTGAATTCTTAAAGCATCTGAATTCCATGATGGCTAAAAAGCATCCGGATGTTATGATGATAGCAGAGGAGTCTACTGCTTGGCCCAATGTTACCGGAGATGTTTCGGATGGTAAGTCGCTGGGCTTTAATATGAAGTGGAACATGGGCTGGATGAACGACTTCTTAAAGTACATGTCTCAAGACCCACTTTTCAAAAAAGGCGTGCACGGTTGTCTGACTTTCTCCATGATGTATGCTTACTCTGAGAGATTTGTGCTGGTACTTTCCCACGATGAAGTAGTACATGGTAAATACTCCCTTGTTAATAAAATGCCCGGTAATTATGAAGAGAAGTTTGCAAATCTTAGACTTGCTTATGGATTTATGACCGGTCATCCCGGTAAAAAGCTTCTTTTCATGGGACAGGATTTTGCCCAGTTTGCTGAGTGGAATGAAGGCAAAAGTCTGGATTGGCAGCTGGTAGAAAATTATGAAATGCATAAAAAAATGCAGGATTTCTGTAGAGATTTAAATGCTCTATACAAAAAACAGCCAGCACTGTATGAGGAAGATTTTGATCCTTATGGCTTTGAATGGATGAGCTGCATGGATGCAGATCACAGCATTGTCTCATTCGTCAGAAGGGCCAGGTCTACAGATAAAGCATATCTCTTTGTATGTAACTTTACACCGGTGGTATATCAGGAGTTCCGCCAGGCAGTACCTGTTGCAGGCTCATATAAAGAGGTACTGAATTCCGATCAGATTAAATATGGCGGCTATGGCTATGTGAACCCACGTGCCATAAAAGCAGAGGCTAAAGCCCATGATGGCAAAGATAATTCCATTATGATGACTTTACCGCCTCTTGGAGTAGCAGTGTTTGAGTATACCAATACAGATAATGAGATTAAAGAAGGAGAGTAGTTATGTCATATACTGTTTTATTAGCTAGTGTTAGTGATATTTTAAGTGCACAGGATGTTGAATTCGGTGACAGAGTTAAGTACTTTTTTACAAATCAGGCCCTGCCATTTGTAATCAGATTATTACTCGTATGCCTGATTACTTTTGTTGGCTCCAAGATTATAAAGAAGCTGGTACCTGCTATAAATAAGGGTATGCATAAGACAAAAATAGACAAGTCTGTTATTGCATTCCTTTGTTCCATTATCAAGGCAGCTTTGTACTTTGTTATTGTTCTGGTTGATGTGGATATTCTTGGAATCGGATCATCATCCATTATTGCAGTCCTGGGCTCTATCGGTCTTACTGTAGGTCTTGCATTGCAGGGCTCATTAAGTAATTTTGCCGGTGGCGTTTTGATTCTCCTTCTTCGCCCATTTAATGTAGGTGATTATATTATTTCCAATGGAACAGAAGGTTCAGTTACAGCCATCGATATTTTCTATACCAAGCTTCGTACACCTGATTTTAAGGATATCGTGGTACCTAACGGTGCTCTTTCCAATTCAGTTATTACCAATGTATCCCGTGAGAAAAAGAGACGTCTGGATATCTCTGCCAGCGCTTCTTACTCAGCAGATATTGACCATGTAAAGAAGGCACTTAATGATATCGCATTAAATAACGAGATGGTGCTTAAAGATGAGGCTATCGACGTATTTATCAGCCAGTACGGTGCATCTTCCGTAGATTACAACCTTCGTTTCTGGGTAAAGGCTGAGGACTACTGGGCTACAAAGTTTGCTGTTACAGAGGCTGTAAAGAAGACATTTGATGCAGAGGGTATAGAGATTCCATTTACTCAGATGGATGTTACCATAAAGCAGAACTAAAAGTTATACTTGTATATAGAGAGAAAGAGGACAAAATTATGTCAGAATCAATACAGGATATTTTCGGCATTGACGTCTTTAATGAGACAGTAATGAAGGAAGTGCTTCCGGAGACAGTATTTAATTCACTAAAAAAGACCATGGAGACTCAAGCTGAGCTGGATCCTGCAATTGCAGACGTAGTAGCTGAAGCTATGAAAAAATGGGCTATTTCCAAAGGTGCTACCCATTATACTCATTGGTTCCATCCCATGACAGGCATTACAGCCGAAAAGCATGATTCCTTTATTGCTCCCGCAGCCGGTGGCAAGGTCATCATGGAATTTTCCGGTAAAGAGCTTATTAAGGGCGAAAGTGACGCATCTTCTTTCCCTTCAGGAGGTCTGCGTGCCACCTTCGAAGCCAGAGGATATACTGCTTGGGACTGTACCAGCCCTGCCTTTGTAAAAGAGGATGCTGCCGGGGTGACCCTTTGTATTCCTACAGCTTTTTGTTCCTATACAGGTGAAGCTCTGGATAAGAAAACACCTCTGCTTCGTTCCATGGATGCCCTGTCTGCTCAGGCTACCAGAATCCTGCATCTGTTTGGAAAAACAAATGTAGAAAATGTTTCCTGCTCTGTAGGTCCTGAACAGGAGTATTTCCTGGTAGATCATAAAAAGTATATGCAAAGAGAAGACCTGATTCTTACAGGTCGTACCCTTTTTGGTGCTCCGGCTCCCAAGGGACAGGAGATGGAAGACCACTACTACGGTGCTATCAAAGAGCGTGTTGCTTCTTTTATGAAGGAGTTAAATACAGAGCTTTGGAAGCTGGGAGTATTGGCCAAGACTCAGCATAATGAGGTGGCTCCTGCTCAGCATGAGCTGGCACCTATCTATACTACTGCCAATATAGCAGTAGACCATAACCAGATAGTTATGGATGTTATGAAAAAAGTAGCTAAACGTCACGGCATGGAATGCCTGCTTCACGAAAAGCCTTTTGCAGGTGTAAACGGTTCAGGTAAGCACGACAACTGGTCCATGGTATCTTCTGAAGGTGAAAATCTTTTAAAGCCGGGACATGAGCCTAATAAGAATGTTCAGTTCCTGCTGTTTTTGTCAGCAGTAATTTCAGCCGTAGATAAGCATGCTATGATGCTTAGATGTTCTGCTTCCACACCGGGTAATGATTTAAGACTGGGGGGTAATGAAGCACCGCCTACCATTATTTCTATTTTCCTGGGAGAGCAGCTGGATGATATTGTACGCCAGATTATAGAAACAGGCGAAGCAAAGACCTGCAAGAAAAAAGCTGTAATGAATATGGGAGCCCATTCCCTGCCGGCTTTAAATAAAGATGTTACTGACAGAAATCGTACATCACCTTTTGCTTTTACAGGAAATAAATTTGAATTCCGTACAGTCAGCAGCCAGCAGTCCATCGCAGGCCCCAATACCGTACTGAATACTATTGTTGCGGAAGAGCTGATGTTGGCGGCAGATCGCCTGGAAAAGGTAGCAAAGAAAGATTTTGAAAAAGAAGCAATGAAATACATCAGAGAGCTTCTTACTGCTCACCAGCGGGTCATTTTTAACGGTGATGGCTATTCCAAGGAATGGAACTCAGAGGCTAAGAAGCGTGGTCTGCCTTCTGCAAAGTCCATGGTATATGCCAATGCTGCTTATACATATCCGGAGACAGTCGAAGTATTCGGTAGGCATAAAGTATTAAGCTATGTAGAGCTGGCTTCACGTGAGGAAATCAATTATGAGATATACTCCAAGACAATAAATATCGAAGCTCGTACTATGACAGAGATGGCTTCACGTCTTTACATTCCGTCAGTTATCAGATATTCCAAGCGCCTTGCAGAGACTATAAATGAGATTAATAAGACAGGCCTGGGGCTTTCAGTAAAAGTACAGGTAAAATTACTGACAGAGATTATTGATCTTATAGAAAAGGCTGAAGATGCCAAGGAAGAGCTGACTGTAGAGATTGAGAAGGCAGCCAGGGTAAAGGATCAGAAAAAGAAGGCTATATACTATTTTGAGCATGTAGTCCCGGCTATGAATACATTAAGAGCTACGGTAGATGCTCTTGAGGTAAGAGTAGATAAGAGATTCTGGCCGGTACCTACCTACGAGGATTTAATGTTTGAGGTATAATATAAATATTTGGATTTAGAAAGGTTCTTTACAAATGATTCAGGCAAGTAACATTACACTTCGTCTCGGTAAGCGTGCGCTTTTCGAGGACGTAAACATCAAATTTACAGAGGGAAACTGCTATGGTATTATCGGCGCCAATGGTGCCGGTAAGTCTACCTTCCTTAAGATTCTTTCAGGACAGCTGGAGTCTACCAATGGTGATATCATTATCACTCCCGGACAGAGACTTTCCTTCCTGCAGCAGGATCACTTCAAGTACGATGCATATACAGTACTTGATACCGTAATTATGGGAAATAAGCCTCTTTTCGATATTATAAAGGAATAAGATGCTATTTATGCAAAACAGGATTTTACGGAAGAAGATGGTATCAAAGCATCTGAGCTGGAGACGGAATTTGCAGAAATGAACGGATGGGAAGCAGAGAGTGACGCAGCTACACTGCTTAATGGTCTGGGAGTATCTGATGAGTACCACTATCAGATGATGGCAGATCTGACCGGTCCATTAAAGGTTAAAGTATTGCTGGCTCAGGCCCTTTTCGGCAATCCTGATATTCTCCTTCTGGACGAGCCTACCAACCATCTGGATTTGGATGCTATTGCATGGCTGGAAGAATTCCTTATTAATTTTGACAATACAGTTATTGTAGTATCACATGACAGATATTTCTTAAATAAAGTATGTACCCATATAGCAGATATTGACTATGCTAAGATTCAGCTTTATGCGGGTAACTATGACTTCTGGTATGAATCTTCTCAGCTTATGGTTCGTCAGATGAAGGAAGCCAATAAGAAAAAAGAAGAGAAGATTAAGGAACTCCAGGAGTTCATCCAGAGATTCTCTGCTAATGCTTCCAAGTCCAAGCAGGCTACATCCCGTAAGAGAGCATTGGAAAAAATCGAACTGGATGAGATCAGACCATCCAGCAGAAAATATCCATATATTGACTTCAGACCGGCTCGTGAAATCGGTAATGAAGTACTGGAGATTAAGCACCTTAGCAAGACCATCAATGGTGTAAAAGTACTGGATGATATAAATATGGTGGTGGGCCGTAATGACAAGATCGCCTTTGTTGGTGGTAATACACTGGCAGCTACCACATTATTCAAGATCCTTATGGGAGAAATGGAGCCTGATTCCGGTTCCTTCAAATGGGGTATTACCACATCCCAGAGCTATTTCCCTAAGGACAACACAGAGATTTTCGCAGGTAGCGAGAATATTGTTGAACACCTTATGCCATACTCACCTGTAGATGACGTTACATATGTTCGTGGTTTCCTGGGACGTATGCTTTTTGCAGGAGAAGAAGGCGTTAAGAAGGTTAATGTACTTTCCGGTGGTGAGAAAGTCAGAGTTATGCTGTCCAAGATGATGATTCAGGCAGGTAATGTTCTGGTTATGGACGAGCCTACCAATCACTTGGATATGGAGAGTATTACTTCATTAAACAATGCGCTTATCAAATTCCAGGGCGTTGTTCTTTTCACAGCATTGGACCACCAGTTCATTCAGACTGTTGCTAATCGTATTGTTGAAATCGTACCCGGTGGCAGCATGATTGATAAGGTAACTACTTACGATGACTATCTTGAGAGTGATGAAATGGCTAGAAAGCGTCAGGTTCTCACATCTGAAGTAGAAGAGGAAGACTAAATCTTATAATAAAAATTCCTAATAAAGGATATTTAAAAATGAAACATAAAAGATACTGTAATCAAATGGTTTTGGACCACTACAAACCTTTCCCCGGAGCGGCTGTAAAAGAAAAGGGAATCCTGTTTTCTTTAAGCCTTCCAGGCGGAAACAGTGTTTTCTTACGTCTTTTTAATAAAGAAGGCCTGAAAATAGCTGAGATTCCATGCCGGAGAGACAAGCAGTATCTTTTTTCTTCCTTTGTAGAAGATAAGGACTTAGCAGAGGTCTACTCCTATGATTTTATGGCAGACGGTGTCAGAAAAAACGACCCTCATGCCTGGGGAATCACAGGGAGAAGCAGATTTGGAGAGACTGCAGTAGATGATTATATAAGAGCTCTGCTGCCGGATAGAGATTTGCCGGTACCTGAAGTTTATGATAAACACGAAGAAAAGGATTTGATCCTTTACAAATTGCATGTAAGAAGCTTTACTATGGGAAATGGTGCCAAGGTGAAAAATCCCGGCACCTTCAGTGCTGTAGCTGAAAAGATATCTTATCTTAAAAAGCTGGGTATCACCGGAATAATGCTTCAGCCTATTTTTGACTTTAATGAACATATGCGGGATGACCGCATAAATCAATGGGGCTACAACTGTAGAAAAAGTTTTATTTTTGCACCTAA
Source organism: Lachnospiraceae bacterium (assembly GCA_045640725.1). Taxonomy (GTDB): domain Bacteria; phylum Bacillota; class Clostridia; order Lachnospirales; family Lachnospiraceae; genus RGIG3528. The sequence continues at coordinate 6,048 of JAZUFN010000025.1, read as the reverse complement.
GGCAGGATTCGCCGTATCCGAGGAAAAGGCTCAGCGTGAGTTCTTTGATATGGTGCAGGAATTTCATAAAAATGCCATAGACGTTTATATGGAGCTTATCGAGTCCGAGGCTTCTGTCACAGTATACGATTTAAAGTCGGCTATGCGTTATTATGCCAATATTTACGGCGTGGATGGCTTCAGAGTCAATGATGCCATGGTGAATCTTAAAGAAATTCAGAGCGACCCCTCCCTGGCAGCCTGCAGAATTTTTGCAGGTAATAATGATGGACGGGTGGTTGGCTACAATGACTCCTTCCAAAACGATATGCGCAGGTACCTTAAAGGTGACGAAGGGGAGACTGCCTTTGTAGCCTCTGATATTAAGGATCGTCTCACGCCCAGAGTGTCATTTATCTCCGACAACAATGGCTTCACCCTACATGATTTGTTTTCTTATGATTATAAACACAATGAAGCCAACGGAGAAAACGGCAAGGACGGAAATGACTTTAATTTCTCCTGGAATTGCGGCGTAGAGGGAGAGACTAAGGTAAAAAAAGTCAATTCACTAAGGCTTAAGTGTATGAAAAACGCTGTGGCATCCATGTTTTTATCAGGCGGTATCCCGGAAATACTATTCGGAGACGAGATGGGGCATACAAAAGCCGGTAATAATAATTCTTTCTGCCAGGACAATGAGATATCTTTCCTTGACTGGGACAAAGCTCGTAAAAATAAAGAAATATTTGATTTTTACAAGCAGATGATAGAACTAAGAAAAAGCCATCCTATTTTTAGCCTTAGAAGGCAGATACATGAGTCTGACTTTGCAGGAATAGGCATGCCGGAGATATCTGTGCATTCTGAAGAACCTTGGAAAATGGACTACAGCCCTTACAAGAGGGTTATTGCTTTCTACTTTGCAGGAAAGTATGTTAAGCAGGATATGATGAGCTACGAAAAGGACTATTACCTGGTATATAACATGCACTGGGAAAGTCACGTATGCTCACTACCTCTGGCAAAGGCCAAGGGATCTGTGGTTTTTGATACGGATGACAAGAAAAAATCCGGTATTGAAGTAGGAGACAAAATCACTGTAGCGCCACGCTCTATTCTTCTGCTGGCAGTGGATAATACCAAGTAATATGATAATAAATATAGATGACGATTTTGACTTGAGAAAAACAGGAGATTGCGGTCAGGCCTTTCGCTGGAATTTTAATAGCGACAAGGAAGCCTATGTAAGAGCAGGAAAAAGGGCTGCTACCATAAGAGAGTTGACTGCTTCTAAGTATGAGATAGACTGCCTGCCTGAAGACCGGGACTTCTGGATAGATTATCTGGATCTGTCTACTTCCTATAAAAAGATAGCAGCTATGGTAGACAGAGAAGATAAACATCTGACTGAGTGTGCCGATAGAGCAAAGGGTATACGAATCCTCCATCAGGATTTGTTTGAAATGCTGATTACATTTATTATCTCTCAGAGAAAGTCTATGCCGGCCATACGTACCTCTGTAGAAAGATTGTGTGAAGCCTGTGGAGATAAAAGCTTCCCGGATGCCATACAGATAGCAGGACTTAGTGATGAAGAGCTAAAGTCCTGCGGACTGGGCTACAGAGCTGAATATATAAGGCTGGCCTCCGAGAAAGTGGCTTCCGGAGAACTGGACCTTAAGAGTTATGAAAGTCTTAATGATGATGAGCTTAAGGACAAGCTTATGGAAATAAGGGGAGTAGGAGAAAAGGTGGCCAGCTGCATTATGCTGTTCGGCTATCACAGACTTAATGCATTTCCTAAGGATGTCTGGATAAACAGGGAATTAACAGAACACTATCCCGATGGCTTTGATTACAGAAAATATGAGCCATATTGTGGGGTTATGCAGCAATACTTATTTTATGGGGCGACACATAGAAAATGAACAAGAAATATTTTAATAAAACCTTTTTCTCAGGTTTTGTACTAAAATTAATATCTACCATTTTATTTGTAGCGGGGCGGGTACTTTTAGAGCTTGATTTTGTCAATGCAGGAGCCATGTATATAGCAGGTAATATTATGACCTATACTGCATTACCGATTATTTGTTTTCTGGCGGTAGAGGGGTATAGATTTACCCATAATTCTGTTCATTACCTGGTACGCCTGGCTACTGTGGGTATAGTAACGGAATTAATAATTGATTACGCTCTTTTTGGCAAGGCATTTTCAAAATATCTTTCAGGGAACAATCTTAATCTGTTTTTGACATTGACTATTGGAGTCGGTATGATTGCCCTGCTGGATTTAATCCGATCTGTTTATCATAACAATCCGGTGTGGCGAAATATGTTCACCATAATACTTATAATGATTTTCGCAGTAGCGGCAACAGTAGTCGGAGCAGAACAAGGCGGTGGAGTGATATTCACCATGGCTGCCATGTATCTGTTCTATGGCAATCCATTCCTCATTCTTATAGCCGAGGCTGTGATACAGATAGCTATACTGGGCAGCGTGAAAATGATTTTTCTGCTGTATGCACCTATTTTGGGAGTCATTATTACTTGGTTTTACAATGGTAAAAGAGGATACAGGAGTCTGGCATCCAGGGGATTATTTTACGCAGTTTACCCCATTACCTATGTTATCATTACCATGGTCATAAAGGCACGAGGCTAAGGGGGAAATGTGACAGAGATAAAAATATCGGAAATCAACAGATTTATGGGAGTGCTATTAAAAAGCGAGGCCTTTGACAGCTTTCTTTTTAGGGAGGGGCTGGTGCGGACCTATATGGACTATTCTTTTGATGGCAGGGTTCAGACGGACTACTTTGACACAGATGAGATAGGCACTCTCCAAAAGTATGTTCAGTGGGGACAGCTGAGAGAGCATATTTTTGACCTGATAAAAGGAAAAAAGCCACCCCTTCTGATTAAAATTTCACTGGTTTTGGGGGAAAGTAAGGCCAGAGAAATTATGAAGGAGCAGGGAATAAATATTGGTGACACTGAGCAGATTCTGCTTAGTTCCAATATTATCTACTCGGGTGGTGAGATGAGAGTGGTTACAGGGGCCTTCCGTAGCACCTTTACTATAGGCCATGAGCTGGACCAGGCCTGGGATGAGTGGATAAGAAATTATTTCAAAAAAATAGGAATTGCGATGGAGTAAATGCCAAGTATCGCAAAAGGAGAAGAGTTATATGGAAATTAAAATGTGGCGTGAATTACTGGAGCCTTATTCACTGGCGGTTGATGAGCTGGTAGTAAAGTTCAGACATATGATAGAGGCTAAAAGAAATCAGGGAGAGTATTCATCTATCGAACGTGTAGACGGACGAGTAAAAAAGATATCCAGTATTTTGGAAAAATGCCAGAAAAAGGGTATTCCTTTTGAAGAATTCGAAAGCTATCTGGAAGATATAGCCGGTATTAGAATTATCTGCCAGTTTGTAGAGGATATATATGATGTAGTGAGACTTATCCACTTAAGGTCTGACATGAGAGTGGTTGAGGAAAAGGATTACATAAAGAATCGTAAAGACTCCGGTTATAGAAGCTACCACCTTATAGTAAAGTATACTGTAGAGACGGAAAAAGGTCCCAGAGAAATCAAAGTGGAGATACAGATAAGAACTCTGGCCATGAATTTCTGGGCGACTATTGAGCACTCGCTGCAGTACAAGTATAAAATGAACATGCCTGAAGATATAAGTCAGCGCCTTAAGGGAGCGGCTGAAGCTATAGTATTATTAGATCAGGAGATGTCTTCGGTACGTGAAGAAATCCTGGACTCTCAGGCCTCCTTTAATCTTAAGGCCAATATGACGGCAGATATACTGAATAATATTCAGAATCTATATAAGCATATGAATCAGACTGATGTGGAAAAGATTCAAAAGGAATTTTTCCAGGTATACTCCTCCGGAGATTTGAAACTTCTTATTAAATTTTCAAGAGAACTGGACACAATATCAGAGTCCTATAGGGCTCAGACGCTGCGCTGAGTAAAATAAATAAAGGCCAATATAAATTTTTACCCTTCCACATGATGTAAGTGATGAGGAATGCTGGAGGATCAATGATACAGAAATTACCGGAAAAATTTGAAAATAAGATGAGGGAGCTTTTGGGAGACGAATTTCAGGCCTTCCTGGATGGCTTCAAAGATGAGCGTTACGGTGGCGTTCGATTTAATCGAATGAAGACTGACAAGGCATCCTTTATGAACAAAGTGCCTTTTAAGGTGGAAGAAGTGGCCTGGATAGATAATGGCTTTTATTATGACCTGTCAGATACTCCTTCGAAGGACCCATATTACTATGCTGGCCTTTATTATATCCAGGAGCCCTCAGCTATGACACCTGCCAATATGCTGCCGGTAAAGCCCGGTGACAAGGTGCTGGATATTTGTGCAGCACCGGGAGGAAAGAGTACCGAACTTGCTGCCAAGCTTAACGGTACAGGGGTGCTGGTGTCTAACGATATTTCGGCTTCCCGTGCGAAAGCGCTGCTTAAAAATCTTGAAGTTTTCGGTACTAAAAATGCCCTTATTATGTCAGAAGCCCCTTCCAAGATGACTGACAAATTCAGAGGCTACTTTGACAAGATTCTTATAGATGCACCCTGCAGTGGCGAGGGCATGTTCAGAAAAAGTCCTGCTATTATGAAAAATTGGGAGCAGTATGGAGTAGAGTATTATCATAAGCTTCAGCTGGAAATACTGGAAGCGGTACTTCCTATGCTGGCTCCAGGCGGCATGCTTCTTTATTCCACCTGTACCTTTGGTCCCTCCGAAGATGAAGGCTCACTACAGTGGATACTGGAGCATTACCCGGATTTTCATGTGGTCAAGTCAGATCTTACCTATGAAGGTTTTGACCATGGACATCCGGAATACATCGGCAGTGACAAGGATGAAATCAGAAATGCCATCAGACTTTGGCCACATCGCTTAAAGGGTGAAGGACATTTCTCAGCACTCCTTAAGAGAGACGAAGGCGATAGAGTAGGGACTGTGCCTTACAGAAAAAAGAGCGATAAAATCCCCGGATGTGTCACAGAATTTTTTAAGCATGTTAAAATGGACATTCCTACAGACAGACTGGAGCTCCGAGGTGAATATTTATGTCTGATTCCTGAGGGGATTCCGGATATTTCAGGCCTTCGTATCATGCGTACAGGACTTTTGTTGGGAGAGGTAAAAAAGGACCGTTTTGAGCCTTCACAGGCTCTCGCCATGGCCCTTAAGGCTTCGGAGTATGACAATGTCTACTCCCTTAATCATGATGATGAAGACGTGATGAAATATCTTAAGTGTGAGACTATCGAAGCAAAGCAGGAGGTGCCCGACGGTTGGGTACTGGTATGTGTGGATGATTTGCCGCTGGGCTGGGCCAAGGCGCAGCATGGTACTTTGAAAAATAAGCTTCTTCCCGGCTGGAGGATGATGTAATGGACAGACTGGATAAATTTTTGGCTGAAAACACGGATCTGTCCAGAAGTGATGCCAAGAATGCCATAAAAAAGGGAAGAGTGGAAGTGGACGGTGTCAAAGCCAAAAGCCCTGAAATGAAGGTAGGAGAAGGCAATACGGTTACTCTGGATGGTAATGAGATTGGCGCCACCGGTATGATATATATTATGCTGAACAAGCCCCAGGGAGTCCTTTCTGCTACAGAAGACGGCAGGACCAAAACGGTTATTGATCTGGTCCATGAAGATGAAAAAATAATGGAAAAGGTGAGAAAAACAGAACTTTTTCCCATAGGACGACTGGATAAAGATACTGAGGGCTTGATTTTTCTTACAAATGATGGTATGCTAACACACCAACTTTTAAGTCCTAAGCACCACGTGGAAAAGATTTACTATGCTGAATGTGATGGGACACTTTCAGAAGATGCTGTGAAGCTTTTTGCTGAAGGTCTTATGGTTGGAGAGGATTACAGAGCTTTGCCTGCCGGACTTGTTGTCCTGGAGCAAAAGCCTGACAGCTGCAAGCTTAGCATAACATTAACAGAAGGGAAATTTCATCAGGTAAAGAGGATAAGTCGGAGGCCAAGCGGTCTTAGG
>JAZUFN010000024.1:0-5602 GCA_045640725.1 Lachnospiraceae bacterium | reverse complement strand
GGACGATATGTTGATGAATGGAAGCTTGTGGTTCCAGAGAATATTTATGATTTAAAAAATGGGGTGATGGAAGATGCCACAATATAATAAAGCCGAACTTGGAAGAATGGCCACAGAAAGTGGCTTTGTGAGAGACACCTTTGAGAAAGTACTTCGATTAAAAGAAATACTCAGATTTATGGATGGTGATGACTTTTTAAGAGAACATTTGCGCTTAAAGGGCGGTACAGCAATTAACCTTACTGTGTTTAATCTGCCAAGATTATCTGTAGATATCGATATGGATTACACACCTAATGATAGCAGAGAAGATATGCTTGAATGCCGCGCAAAGATAACGGACTTGATTAAAGCATATATGTACGAAGCTTCGTGAAGAGCGAGTACTGCGTAATGGAGCAGTATAAATTCAATCCGATACAGTGACACAGCGCTGTTTTTCAGTGTCAACTTTTACAATTTAAATACATCTCTTTCAAAAGTCCTATGACAAATGTTGTAATCACAACAAAAGTCATAGGACTTTTGTTGTTGCTTGTCATGTGTCAAGTGGCGGCTAAACGCTACTTGACACATGACAAGCACGATGATATTATAATGGCCAAGAGGTGTAAATGATTATGGATGACAAAATTATTAGTGAGCTTCAGGATCTTACCTATCTTTCCTGGTCGAAAATCAGAAATTCCTCGGGGACGGCCGGATCCTTTTTGAAAGCATATGATGACCTGGGTGGGAAAAAACAGTATTATAAGCTGTCCAATTACAATGCCAGTGATGGTATTATAGGCCATGAAAGCGTGAATGAGATTATAGTGGATAGGCTTCTCAGCATTTTGGGGATTCCTCATTTGGAGTATCAGCTTGTGCATGCAAGCGTTTCGATTGATGATCGCATTTATGACACTTATGCCTGCAGGTCCGATGACTTCAAAGAAAAGAATGAAAGTAAGATTGCGTTGGACGTTTTTTTCCAGGTGGAGAGAGTGGCGGGAGAAAGTCTGCTGGAGTTCTGCTTACGAAATGGTTGGGAGGACTATATCTATCAGATGCTTGTGGTAGATTTTCTCATTTTGAATCGTGACAGGCATGGTGCCAATATTGAGGTGCTTAGGAACAAACAGCAAAAAACTATTCGTCTTGCACCCTTATTTGATCATGGACTGTCATTACTATTTAGTTGTACTCAGGTGACTGATCTTGAAAAAGTTGATGTGCTTGAGGATAAGCCGGTACAGTGTTGTGTGGGGAGCAATTCGACGCGTGACAATTTAAATCTTATTCCCAGGGAAAAACTCCCGAAGCTGAACGCATTGACAGAGGCAGATGAAAGCCTGCTGATGGAAGGGCTGGAAGACATTATGCCGGTAGCTATGCGAAAAAAGATTTGGGAAATGATATGGAAGAGGTGGCAGGTTTATGAGAGTATTTGCAATCAGAGATGAAGATGAATATGATGGTAAAGACCTGGCATATCTGATTTATTATGAGGTAGATAGGCGTTTTTACATAGAGCTACCGGATGAGGCAGACCCCTGGGAGACCCCCTTGCTTTTGTCCTCCTTTTTAAAAAGAGGCGAAAAAACCATCAACGCCTATTGGAGCTTGCAATGGGTGAGGCAACGCATTGTACCGACAGATAGACAGAATCTGGGACAGGTGCTAAAGGAGAACGGCCTTACTGAATATGATGAATTTGACCTTTTAATGCTTGCTAGTGGCAGGTGTGCCCAGGATAGCCTTTATTTAGTGCCGGTGGACGAGAGAATCCTGACTCAACGCTTTTATAACAGATACGATAAAAAAATAGAGGATGTCATTCCGCTGGACAATAATGGGCTATTGGTATTTTTCAGAAATGGTGACGTGAAGCGTTGTGATATAGGCGAGATGAAGAAAGAAGACCGATTTTTCAAACCGATTCTCTCCACACCTTCTATTTTCAGAGAAGTTACCATTCAGACCGGCGGGTACGGTGTGAGCTGGAATGAAAATGCGGTGATTAAGGATTCAGAACTTTACGACGCGGGGATGTTGGTGCCCTTGACTATGAGGGATTTTCTAAGCTTCCTGTCAAGCAGGGTGGTAAGCACTGCGGAAGCGGCAAAGCTGCTTGATTGCAGTCGACAAAACATCAACGACCTTGTGGCCAGGGGGAAGCTACATCCTGTTAAAAAAGAACAGAAAAACATGTTTTTCTTAAAAAGCGAAATTACACAACGCCTGTGGAAATAATTAAGAATTTGACACAGGGACGTTTCTCAGTGTCAACTTTTTCCCGGGCAATCCCGCTAACCCTGCGCATTTTTTTGCCCATTTTCCCGATTAATCCGTATCCTTAGCCACATTGCCGGGGAGCTGCCTGCATCCTATAATGACTTTGAATAGTTCAATAATTCTATGTTCATTTAGGAGGTAGCTGCTATGGATAAGAAAGCCATGTATAAGCTGAGTTATGGCCTGTGCCTGCTGTCGGCCAGGGAAGGGGAAAAGGACAATGCCTGTGTGGCCAATACGGCTATTCAGGCTGCATCAGAGCCCAATCAGCTGGCCATATGCGTGAATAAAGCAAATTTTACTCATGATATGGTCATGAGGTCCAAGGAATTCACGGTGTCTATACTGGATATGAGAGCTGACTTTGAGCTCTTCAAGCGTTTTGGCTACAGGTCCGGTAAGGACGTGGACAAGTTTGCGGATTTTCCGGACTGCGCCCGGGGAGAAAATGGTATCTACTATATCACCAGGGCCACCAATGCGTATCTAGGCGTGCATGTGGAGCAGACTCTGGACCTGGGCTCCCACACTATGTTTGCAGGTACGGTGACAGCCATGGAAGTGCTGAGTGACAGTAGCTCCATGACCTACGATTACTATATACAAAATATAAAGCCGAAGCCTGAGGCTGTAGGCACTACCGCTACAGGTCAGACTATCTGGCGCTGCTCTGTTTGTGGCTATGAGTACGTGGGCGCGGAGCTTCCCGATGATTTTATCTGCCCCACCTGCCATCACACGGCCTTTTATTTTGACCGGGTGGAAAAGGAGGAGCCTCGAGGTGACCTACCTTCTTTAAACACTCTTTAGCATTCTTAAACTTCATTTACTTGATATTTCCATTTTCCTCTTGTATCCTAGCATCAAAAGTGTGACACAGGGACGTATCTTTTTGTCACATTTTGTTGGAATAAATGCGAGTGACAGCCAGCCTTAAGTCTGCTATAATGTACTCTATTCAGCAAATGCTGACTTAGGGGGGGGGCAAATGAAAAAATCAAGAAAACCAATAATTATTACTTCATGTATCATAGTAGGTCTGTTTTTCATAGCAGGCCTACTTTTCCTGTTTTACCGTCTGGCAATTGATCCATACCGTGGCACCAAAGATTTTACAGTCTCAAGGCCTTACACCGAGACCCTGACGAAAAAAGAGGCCACGAAGGACCTGGACTATCTTATGGACAAGCTGCGTTCCAGACATCCGGCCTGGCTGGAGGATGGCAATGAGCGCGTGGAGCAGGTGGAAGCCCGCTATACTGAGATAAAGGACGGGCTCACGGACCTGACTGTTATGGAATTCGATAAAAAGCTGGGCTATCTGCTGCATCCTCTGCACGACGGCCACACTTACGCCTATTATATGGAGGAGGACCCGCTTCTCATCGATGACACCTCTTATCTTAAGCGTTACGGCCGCCCCACCCACCTGAATGGTGAGCTTGTGGAGCAGGTCCTGGACCGCTACCTGGCATTTGAGTCCTACGAGATAGAAGAGTTTGAGATTGCAGCTTTTTTTGACAATCCCGTCTGCTTCAAGAAGGACTTGGAAAAAGTGGGCATCGACACCTCAGAAGGCGTCACCTACACTTACATAATTGACGGGAAGCCTACTGACATCCACCATGATTTCATTCCTTACAGTGAGTGGCTGGACGCTCAGGAGCATGATGACGACCAGCCTGCGGAAAATCATGATTTTGTCTACTATTCCATTGATGAAGAAAAAAATCTGGGTATTTTCGTGCTGACCGCTTGTATTTTTAACAAGACCTATAAACAGACTGTTGACAGCTTTTTTAAAGAGGTGGCAGAGAAAAATATAACCAATATATCTATTGATTTAAGGGATAACGGCGGTGGCAATTCAAACGTAGCCAATTATTTTCTCCGCTACCTGGATGTGGATGAGTACGATGGCTGGGATTCGGACGCGCGTTACGGTAATTTCCTTTACAAAAATCGAGACGTCGTCCACAAAAATAAGAAGCTGAAGCCTCAATTTTCCGGCGATGTATACGTCCTTACCAATAGACGCACCTTCAGCGCAGCCAAGGATTTTACCATGCTTATCTGCGACAACCATCTGGGGAAAGTAGTGGGGCAGGCTTCTTCCAATCTGCCTGACACCTACGGCGACTGCCTCTTTTTCAACCTGCCCAATTCACGCATAAACTTAAGCGTTTCCTATAAACACTGGTACAGAATCGATAAGTCCAAGACCGGGCAGCCACTGACACCGGATATAGAATGTGATTTCCGCTACGCCCTGGAAAAGGTATACGAGCTGATTAAATAACGTCCCCCTGTCACATTCATTAACTCTTAATGTTTTTTATTTTGTTTTAATTGGAGATATCAGAATTCAGGTTATATACTTTCTTCATCACCTTTTGTGAAAGGAAGTAAAGTATGAGAAAAAAAGTAAGCGTTCTACTTACTATTATATCCCTGTGCCTTGGTTGCATGGCAGGATGCGGAAAAACACCAACGGAAACGCCCACAACACCATCCGGTAGCCCGGCAGAGCCAAGTAATACACCTGCTACGAACATAGAACCATCAGATACACCTGCTCCGGAGCTAAGCCAGGCACCGTCCGTTGAGCCTTCTCAGGCACCACAGACACCTGTACCCTCAGAGGCACCAAAGCCTACTGTGGTAATTAAGGCCGAAGGAAGTAATATTGTTATTGAAGGCAATTGTTCTGCTGCTGCCAAGGTGGAAGTAAAGCCTGTTGAAAAAACATCCACGGAATCTAAGGCTATCGAGGCTTTTACCAAGGAAACTCAAACCACGGTAGAGTCTTTTGATATCTCCATTTTGGATGATAAAAATGCAAAAATTCAGCCCGATGGCATGGTGGAAGTATCACTTCCGCTCAGCGAGACACTTATAGCGGCCAAGGGCGACAGCTATAAGGTGCTCTATGTAAACGGTGATGTGATTAAGACTCTGGATTGCACCGTGGATAAAGGTGTTTTGACCTTTAAAACTGATCACTTTAGTGTTTATACTATCATAAAATATGAAGCTGCCGATGAAGCTGTGGTAAGTAAGATTCAGGCACTGCCTGAGGATACTGCAGCTGGTACAGAAGAGCCTATAACAACACCTGCGCCAACTGAGATACCAGCGCCAACATCTACACCTGTGCCAACAGCAACCAATACACCTGTACCAACAGCTACTAATACACCAAAGCCAACAGCAACCAATACACCTGTACCGACAGCTACAAGCACACCAAAGCCAACGGCTACCAATACGCCTAGCCCTACCCCAACCGAAAAGGAAAACATAAAAGAACTTCCTATTGGTATGT
>JAZUFN010000023.1:0-1746 GCA_045640725.1 Lachnospiraceae bacterium | reverse complement strand
TGTTTATGGGGAATTTGCTTAATGTAAAAAATTTGAATATTTCCGTGCCAGTGGGAAGGCAGGAAGAAAAAAGACTGGTAAAAGACGTGTCCTTTAGCGTTGCAGAGGGAGAAATACTGGGCCTGGTGGGCCAGTCGGGCTCCGGGAAAAGTCTGACCTCCATGGCTATTGCAAGACTTCTGAATGATAATTACATCGTTCGCTGTGATGCGTTAGAATTTTGTAACAAAAGACTTGACATAATGAGCATAAAAGAGCTTAATGAGATACGTGGCAATGATATTTCCTATGTGTTTCAGGAGCCTATGACCAGTCTAAATCCTGTACTTACCATAAAAACTCAGATGGAGGAGCCGTTACTGCTCCATAAGGACAATAAAGGCGATATCAGAGAGGCACTTAAGGATGCCGGACTTGACCCTACCGATGAGCTTTTGAATAAATATCCGCATCTCTTATCCGGTGGTCAGCGTCAGCGAGTTATGATAGCTATGGCGATGCTCTGCAGTCCAAAGCTTCTCATAGCAGATGAAATAACTACAGCTCTTGACGTAGATACTCAGGAAAAAATTGTTCAGGTACTTTTGGAATATCGAAAGAAATACAATACTTCAATTATTTTTATTTCCCATGATATGAAGCTGGTTCGTCGTCTGGCAGACCGTATTCTGGTTATGAAAAATGGTGAAATAATAGATGAGCAGCAGGCAAAGGATTTTAATGAGGAGAGCTTGGACTTACCAGATAAAGGCGTTACCGAAGAACCCAATGAAGCCCTGACAGAGCCCGTGCTTAGCATCAAGGATTTGAGCTTTTCCTACGTCGACAGAAAGCTTCTTGGAAAAGAGATTGTGACACCTGTATTATCTCATCTTTCCTTTGATTTATATAAGGGTGAAACTCTTGGTATCGTTGGCGGCAGCGGTGCCGGTAAGAGCACTCTGGTAAAAAATATCGCAGGACTCCTGACTCCGACAGAAGGAGAGGTTCTGTTTAAGGAGGGCTATGAATTCCCCCAGATGGTTTTTCAGGACCCGTATTTAAGTCTCAATCAGGCGAGAAATGTTCTTTGGATTCTTAAAGAATCTTTAAAGGCTGGTGAAGTGCGTAAGAAAAAGCTCGCAAAGCTTCATCCGGACACTTTTGTCAATCAGGAGACTCAGGATAGTGATGAGTCTGATGCAGACAGTAAGGCTCTAGATATGCTTAGAGAGGTTGGACTTTCTTCGGAAATCGCTTATCGTCATATTCAGGAGCTTTCAGGTGGTCAGAGACAGCGAGTAGCTATTGCTGCAGCTCTTATCAGTCATCCTAAAATAGTTATTCTTGATGAGCCGGTATCTGCGGTGGATGCAGACCTGGCAGATCAGATTTTAAAGCTTCTTATGGAGCTTAAAGACAAATTTAACTGTTCATACATCTTTATTTCACATGATCCGGTGGTTATTAACAAAATTTGTGATCGTGTAATAAAGATTTGAAATATAAATAAGTAATAATAGAAAGGCATGTAATGAAAACCAGGGAGAAAAAGCGTGGTGCCGGTTTTATCTGGCGCTATATTTGGAAGCATAAATTTGCTTACATTATTGGCATCCTGACACTGTTTATGGTGGATTATGGCAATGTTTATGTACCGCAGTTTACCGGTGAAATTTCCGATGGACTTCCCTATGGTAGCATGGACAAAAGTGGAATTTTGCGACTTGTATTGAATATTGGTATCTGTGGTCTCATTATTATGAT
>JAZUFN010000022.1:0-2148 GCA_045640725.1 Lachnospiraceae bacterium | reverse complement strand
TATGAAACCGGGAAGTGGCACTTCTGTGGCAAACTATGAGTATTATGCTCGTATGTTTGACGACCTTCAGGCCCTGGAGTCCTCCGATAACAATCCTGAGGAATTAGCCAAGAGACTGGTTGAAGCAGGTGGCGACAAGCCTGATTTATATATGGCCTGCGGCACAGAGGATTTCCTCTATCAACCCAACTGCGATTTCAAAAAATATCTGGACGAAATCGGTTATCCCGCAACGTATTTTACCGGCCCCGGAATCCACGACATGGTATTCTGGCGTGCTCAGCTCGAAGCAGCTCTTATCTGGGCTTTGGAGTAATATGACAGATTGTAATGCCACTCTCCTGCATTAATCTATACCTATGAAAAGGATTATTTTATGTTACACAATATAATTGTAAAATGGAACGAGGGCGTTGATAAGGCACAAACGCTCCAAAAGGTAACTGATTTATATTCTACTGCCACAGACATACCCGGTATTAAAGGAGTCTCAATCAAGCCAAATATAGTAGACCGAAGCAACAGATACGATCTTATGATTGCTTTGGAAATGGATATTGAAAACCTTCCTACATGGGACAATAGTCAGCTTCACAAAACCTGGAAAGAGGAATTTGGCAGTTTGATTGAGAAAAAATGCATCTTTGACTACGAACAGTAGGTCCGGCTACACTTAGCTTAGATTCAGCACTTCATTCATGCTGCCGGTGCGATATCCCAGGAGGTCTAAGGCCACATAGTCAAAGCCATATTCCTTGAAGCATGTATATACCTTTTTTCTGGTAGCTTCCTCCATGAATCTGTCGAATTCCTCCGGAGGAAGCTCTATTCTTGCCACATTTGAATGTATGCGTACTCTCAGCTGGTGAAAGCCCATATCAAGAAGAAGCTGCTCAGCCTTGTCTACCATGATAAGCTTAGCGGCTGTTATCTCCTCACCGTAGGGAAATCTGGTTGACAGGCAGGCGAAGGACTGTTTATTCCAGGTGGGTAGTCCCAGATGCTCAGAGAGCTCTCTTATCTCTTTTTTAGTGAAGCCGATTTTTCTCAGGGGACTCTTTATCCCCAGCTCAGCTATAGCCTGCATTCCCGGTCTGTAGTCATTGTCGTCATCAAGGTTGGTGCCTTCTAATACTTCTGCTTTATTATTTTGAGCAGCAACCGTTTTTAACTTGGTAAAAATCTCTTTTTTACACAGATAGCATCGATTGGGAGGGTTTTGTACAAAGCCCTCTATTTTTAATTCGTCGGTCTGAACTATTATCTGTTTAATGCCAAGCTGCTGGCAGTATTCCTTGGACTCATTGTACTCTCTTTCCGGAAAAGAATTCGATGAGGCTGTCACAGCCAGGACATCCTTTCCCAGTGCCTCGTAGGCTGCGTAGAGCAGGAGAGTGGAATCTACTCCGCTCGAAAAAGCAACCGCAACACTTTTAAGCTCTTTAATATATTCTTTCAGGTCATGGTATTTTTTTAACAGTATGTCATTCATTTAAGTCTCTCCCTGAACTATTTCTGCTCTAATTGTATTCCGTCGATAATATCAGATGCTGTCATCGAATATTCAGATTTGTTAATCGCAGCCTTCTCCCCGGCCAAACCATGCATATACACAGCTACTGCCACTGACATAAGTGGATTGATGTTATTTTTTAATCCGGAGTGGAGAATCGAAGCTATCATTCCCGTCAGCACATCCCCGCTTCCGGCTGTAGCCATGCCGCTGGTGCCCGTCAGATTTATAAGAGTCTGCTCCCCATCTGAAAGAATTGTTCTGGCGTTTTTAGCTACCACAATCAGACCATAGGCGGCTGCACAGTCCTTCGCAGTTCCATCGTATAATCTTTTGAATTCCCCCGGATGTGGAGTTATAACTGTGATTGATTTTTTAAGTCTTCTAGCCTCTAGCCAGTCCCTATTCTCAGCAATAATATTAATTGCGTCCGCATCTATGACAAGGGGCTTTTCTGTATTTTGCAGGGTGTATTTTACCAGTCTGTGGGCATTTTCATCCATGGACAGGCCGGGGCCTATAACCACCACATCAGCCCAGTCAAAAGCCGCATCCAGATTGGCATCTGTAATATTCTCTGCGTCCTCATACATAAGCTCGGGAAGATTTGACAAAATAGCTTCTCTGTTAATATC
>JAZUFN010000021.1:0-7214 GCA_045640725.1 Lachnospiraceae bacterium | reverse complement strand
TGAGGAATAATCATATTGGCCTTATATACTTCTATCTCATCACCTATTCCCAGACGAAGGGACTCTGTAATGCTGACATTATGAATGCTGGCTCGTGATACGGTAGTACCCTCCAGCTCCACAGGCTCAAATATGGCTACGGGATTGATAAGTCCGGTACGGCTGGCTGACCACTCCACTGCCAAAAGGTGAGTCTTGGCCACTTCATCCGCCCATTTGAAGGCTATGGCGTCTCTGGGGAATTTTGCTGTCCTTCCCAGACTCTTTGCATACTCAATATCATCAAACGAAAGTACCAGACCATCGGAAGGGAAATCGTTTTTAGCCACCTGCCCCTTGAAATAGTCAAATACTTCGTAAAAATTATCCTGATGGATAAGTCTTTCTTCCACTACGGTAAAGCCCATGGACCGAAGCCAGTCAAAGCCCTCATGGCGGGTAGCAAACTTAATATCATCCCCGGTGGAAATAAGTCCAAAAACATAAAGATATACATTTCTCTTGGCTGTAATCTCGTTATTCAGCTGACGTACCGAGCCGGAACAAAGATTTCTGGGATTTTTGTACTTGGCCCCCATATCTTCTATCTCAGCATTAATACGTTCAAATTCAGAATACGTAATGATGGCCTCGCCCCTGATAACCAGCTCTCCCTTGTAGGGGATACGAAGGGGCAGATTTTTATATACCCGGGCATTATTGGTAATAATCTCTCCTATTTCACCATTACCTCTGGTAACTGCCTTTTGCAGTTCACCGTCTCTGTAGGTAAGCACATTGGTAAGTCCATCCATCTTCCAGGAAAGAAGGCCCTCGTGATCTCCTAAAAAGGCTTTTAACGCCTCGGGGTCTTTGGTCTTATCCAGAGAAAGCATAGGGCTCTGATGATGCTCCTTGGGCAGCTCCGACAAGACCTCATAGCCTACTCTCTGGGTAGGACTGTCACTCATAACAAAATCAGTTTTTTCCTCCAATGCTTTCAGCTCATCATATAGCCTATCGTATTCGTAGTTGGACATGATTTCTCTGTCCTCCTGCTCATAGGCTATATTGGCCCTGTTCAGTATCTCGACCAGTTCTTCTATTCTTTTTTTATCATTTTCGCTTATTGTCATTTTTACCATCTGCTTTCACAGTATTTGAAGAATTTTTCAGCACTTCCTGCAGCTTATTTATCTCAGCCGGAGTGAGATTTCTGTAGTCCCCTGTATGGAGATGCCCCAGTGTGATATGCATAATACGAACACGCCGCAGGTTGACTACCTTGTAGCCAAAGTATTCACACATACGACGAATCTGACGATTCAGCCCCTGAGTCAATACTATTTTAAAGCTGCACTTTCCGGTAGGCTCTACTTTACATTTTTTGGTAACCGTATCCAGAATAGGCACTCCCCCCGCCATTCCTTTTAAAAATTCCGGAGTAACAGGCTTATTAACCGTAACCTCGTACTCTTTTTCATGATTGTTGCCTGCACGCAGAATTTTATTAACTATATCTCCATCATTGGTAAGTAAAAGCAAGCCTTCAGAGTCCTTGTCCAGTCGGCCGATGGGGTATATGCGCTTACCATAATGCAGAAAATCCACTACATTATCTTTAACTCTGGTGTCTGTGGTGCACTCAATGCCTACCGGCTTATTAAGTGCTATAAGTACAAGATTTTCTTCTTTTTGGACTGCTTTCCCATCCACAGTGACCTTCTGTCCCGGCATAACTCTGGTCCCATTCGTGGCAATTACCCCGTCCACCTTTACTTTCCCTGCTTCTACCAGGCGATCGGCTTCCCGTCGTGAGCACATGCCGGAGTCGGCCATAAACTTATTGATACGAATACCGTTTTCCGTATTTTCATTCTCAAATTTTTTTACTATCATTACTGTTCCTTTCAGGCAAAAAGCCCATAAAACTATCTTTTATTGTAACATTTATCATTCGGTCTATCAACCACAATTCTCACTTGAAATGCGGTGCGTTTTAGTTTATACTTTTATTATATTTGTCCTTGTAGCTCAGTGGATAGAGCGTTCGCCTCCGAAGCGAAAGGCCGTCGGTTCGACTCCGATCAGGGACATTTATTAAAGGGGGCATAACTAATGAACACACCAAAAAAACAAATGCGAATACCATCATGGCTGCCTACAACCTGCGCAGTTTTGGCTATAGTAGCTATTATTCTGCTTATATATATAGTAGTTACCAGCATTGATGCCCCCACCACGGAAGAGCCCTCAGTAACTCCCCCGCCTTCCACCCCCAGTGTGATACCTACTCCCGACCCGGTATTAATCGTGTTAAATACTCCTATTGTCAAAGAGGATTCTCAATCATCCACCTACACAAAAGTTCATGCTTATCTGCTTGAAAAGACAGGTTACGATATTTCAGCCGATGATCTGGCAGTCTACAAGAAAAAGACTCCTGATGAAAATACTGACTTAATCTATGCCAAGTACATTAATTCCGGTGTATACACAGTATCAGAGCTGTTTGTATCCGACAGTGTTCGCAATGTCCTTATGGACGATAGTCAGCTGGGTGTTTTTGCCAATTCTTCCAGAGCTACCAATGATGTTGCTGAGCTCTATATCGAGGCACTTATTAACAATTTCTATACCTTTAGAAACAACTTAGACCAGCCTGCACTTACTGACCTTCTTTCCAGTAGGAGCGAGGAAGATGCCGAGGCGATAATCAATCGAATGGAATACCTGGAGAGTATCAGCTTAACTGATTTCTCCATCAATTCTATTGCTTCAGACTCTGTTAAATACGTTGTTTTTGCCTCTGAAGAAGCCAAGCTGTTTGGTATTAACACTCCCGCACCGGGGCTTTCTGAAATACTGTTCTCTTTAGATGAGCTGAACCTTCCTCGTATCTTTATAGGTGACACCGACGAAAAGACTGATGAAGCCCGGGCTGCGTTGAAGGCTTCCCCTTCCTTTAAAACCCTTCTGGAAACAGTTAATTCCGCATTAGAAGAAGCTTTAGAAAAAGATCCTGCCCTTAAGCTTGCTTACCAAAATATGAAATAATCATTATCATTTAGTCATTTTCCACAAATTTGATGCTGTATTTTCTACATGTAAAAAAGAGAAGCTTCATTGAAAGAGCTTCTCTTTTTTGTTATGATTAATTCACTTCATTCTGTTGTCCATCCCGGCTATGGCGGCCCATGAGGATTATAATGGACAAAAATTCACCCTGCATATTTTTTCAAATGCAAAACTTAGAATTAAACAAAGATATAGAAGACTTTATGCCCCATTTCGAATATATGGGCATGCTGGTAACCTATCGTTATCTGGAGGCCGGAAAGAAGGCCATCTCTGACTCCAGACCTGTATACAAGGATTACTGCCAAAGTCTTGGGCTGGATCCTGACAGACTAATGGATATGGCTTCTGACAGTATGGGCAGGCACTTTTCCCCCAGACTGTTTCTCCTGTCAGACTATGCCAATCAAATAAAGGGCTTATCAGAGGCTACAGACCTCTATTCTTCCCCTTCCCTGTCACCGGATGCCATATATTTATGTACCAATCAGTATAGTCTGTACGGCGCCCATTTTCTATATACTCCTAATGTACTTAACCGTATAGCCCGCCTCTTTCGGGAAAGCTATTATATTGTCCCTTCCAGTATCCACGAATTCCTTATCCTTCCTCTGTCCTTTGGCAAGGACGCCAAATATCTGTCATCCCTGCTAAGTTATATGAATTCGGAGGAAATGTCTGTAGTAAATATCCTTTCCAATAACATTTTTATCTATGACCTGAACGAAGAAAAATTGGCCATCTGCCCTATACCTGTATAAAAATAAGGATGAAATGCCTGTAACATTTCATCCTTGTTTTTATCTAATCATTTCTCCGGCTCTCATGGCAGGCACCGGACGGCTGTAGAGATAGCCCTGGGCCTTGGAACAATCCAGCTTTTTCAGCAGACTCTCCTGAGACTTTTCTTCCACGCCTTCTGCAATAACAGAGATATTGAGTATTTTCGCCAGCTGGACAATAGTCTCTACAATGCGGATATTCTTTTCATTATTATTTATCGCATCCATGAAGCTCTTGTCTATCTTCAAATTATCAACAGGCAGACTTCTTAAATAGTTCAAAGAAGAATAGCCTGTTCCGAAATCGTCCAATGAAACGGAAATTCCCATTCTTCGAAGCTTTTCCAGAGTAATAACGGTATAGTTCATATCCTCCAGTGCTACTGACTCCGTTATCTCCAGCTCAATATAGGATGGATTCAAATCATACTCTACAATCAGCTCTAAAAGATAGTTAATCAGCAATGGATCTCTAAACTGTTTTGCAGAAAGGTTCACCGCCATAGTGACCAGCTTCCCTTCATTCTGCCAATCTGCCAGCTGCTTCAAGGCCTTTCTTAAGGTCTCCTTGCCGATATCTATAATAATATTGGACTCTTCTGCCAGAGGAATAAACTCCGAAGGCAAAAGTAAGCCTTTAGAAGGATGATGCCAACGAATAAGCGCCTCAAAGGAGCCCACTTTATCAGAATTAAGATTCATCTGTGGCTGATAAAACAGCTCAAATTGATTTTCATCGATAGCAGTCTTAAGCTCTGCCTGAAGACGAACCTTATTTCTCACACTCTGTTCCATAGTAGAATCAAAGATTCTAAAGGTATTCCTGCCTGAGTCCTTAGCCATCTGAAGAGCCGTATCCACATTACGCATGGTCTCCAAAATAGTATGATTACCTACACAAGGGATAATCTCCGCGCCCAGACTGGCAGTCAGAGTAAATTCTTCATTCTGAGGGCCGTAATAATGACTGCTTCCAAAAATATGCATTACTTCCATGACCTTATTTTCACACTCACTGCGACTGGTAAGATTCTTAAACAGAAGCAGAAAGGAATCTCCGCCTGCACGGCTGATGATTTCGTCTCTTTTAAGAATGGTAGCCAATTTATCGGCTACACCACGTATAATGGCATCTCCGCCGGCCTGACCTATGGAGTCATTAACCATTTTAAAATTATCAATGTCAAGATTTACCAGAAGCATATACTCGTCGTCAACAATATTGACCTTATTGATACAAGCATCCAGCCTGTCAATAAAAGCGACACGATTGGGCAAGCCTGTCAGCATGTCAGTATAAGCCACTTCTTTTATGTGCTCACGGCTTTTTTTAAGCTCGTTGTATTTGTCAGTAAGCTCAGATCTGGTAGTATATACTTCATCATAAGCTGCTTTTAAATCGCAAAGGCTCTGATTCAATTTTTGTCTGGTGAGCTCGGAATTGGCCTGAGCTTTATATTTGAGAACAATACTTACAATAGTTACCAACAGCATACCAAAAAAAGCTGCCAGCAATACTATTTCCCCACTGGGTGTGAAAATATGCTCTCCCATTAATAATACTACCTGATTCATAGAAAACCTCACATTGCGATAAAAACAAAAAATTGTTCTTTATCCCCACAATTTTAAGTATAATTTTGCCACAAAGCTTCATTTTTAACAAGGGACTAAAGTCCTGTAGATTGTTGATAAGAATTACATTTTTGTTACTCTTTCACAATAAATCTTATTTTTTGTGAAATCTGTCCCTTTCTTTTTCCCGGCGGGACTTTTTTACAATATTCCCCCTTGTGAATTTTTGAAAATAATGTATAATCATCAAGGCAAGGTAATATGGCGGGCTATAAATATCTTGGGAAAATGAAGCTGATTATTCTTGCAATAAAAATTAAAGGAGTTATGAGATGGACAGAGTTTCTATCAAAGAACAGGCCAGGGCTAATTTCAAAGCCAATTACGGTATTTCCCTTGGCGTAACATTAGTGTATGCACTTCTTATGGGTGCAGTAAGCGGTACAGGTATTGGTGCTATTATTTTGGAGGGACCTCTCACTGTAGGTTATTTATCCGTTCTGGCTGCCATTTACCACAATGACACAGAGATTAAATTCGAAGAGCTTTTCAGCGGATTCAAGAATTTCGGTGGCAACCTGGTTGCTTCTCTTCTTGTAAATGTATTTACAGCTCTTTGGTCTCTCCTCTTCGTTATTCCCGGCATCGTAAAGAGCTATTCTTATGCTATGACTCTTTATATCATGAAGGACAACCCTGATATGGATGGCTATGATGCTATTCAGGAGAGCCGTAAGATGATGAAGGGCCATAAGTGGGAGCTTTTCGTATTTGACCTTTCTTTCCTGGGCTGGTATCTTCTTTCTGCATTAACATTTGGTCTTCTTGCAATATTCTATGTGGGACCTTACCATTCTGTAGCAAGAGCCGGCTTCTATGAGCAGCTTGTTTCAGAAAAGAATGCTGCTACTTATGAGAATTAATTATTTCTTGAGATAATTAATAAAGCTATAGCAAGTTACTTGCTATAGCTCCTGGTGACGTATCGAAGTGGTCGCAACGAGACTGACTCGAAATCAGTTTATCCGCAAGGGTACGTGGGTTCGAATCCCACCGTCACCGCGCAGTATTGTCACAACATTGTCACAGAAACATTTTTCTCCGACAATGTTGTGGCATTTTTTATTTTTGAAAACTTCTTGTATATGCTCCTGCACTGGACACAGGCTCACCTGCAGCCAGCAGATGATGCACATCTCCTATGCACTGAGCTCTGAAGGACACTTCATCATTCCATCTTTCTTCCGTATTGATTACTGTTACAGATGATGGTGGCAAATACAATGCATGAGGCAGGGTCATAAAAGGAATATTCATTAGGTGACTTAATATAGCACAGATAGCTCCTAAGTGACATACCAGTACCACGGTGGTATCAGGCTCCTCCAGAGCCATTGCTTCAGGAGTAGCATCCGGTCCTACGGTATGTCTTACAAAAGTCTCACGACCATCCATTCTCTTATATATAAGTCCACTTCTCTTATATCCGTAATTCTCCAGGAAAAGATCCAGCTTTCTGCAAAAAGAATCATAGTACTCGGCAATGCGAGGCTCCTCACCTACATATCCTGCATGCACCCAGTCCTGATCCTTAAAATTCTCCGGAAAACCGGTCCAGGAGCCGGGGGTATAATCCCAGCACAGATGCTTTAAATCCAGCGTTGGATCGTAACAAACTCCCTCGAATTCATGAGCCCAGGACAGAGTCTCTGCTGTTCTTCCCAGCCTCTTAAGTGCAGGCTTTGCAGTGTCAATAGCCCTGCCATAATCAGATGTATAGAAGTCCTTAACATCCCAGGT
>JAZUFN010000020.1:0-4464 GCA_045640725.1 Lachnospiraceae bacterium | reverse complement strand
GCCAGAACAGGAGTTTATATGAACAAGAATGTTAAAAATAAAGCACAGACCTCAAATGGCAGGTTATGAAGAAGTTTACCTTTCGGCACTGGTGTTTCCCTGAACATTTGAAAAATAATGCACTGTGTGATATAATACCTTGGATTTTGGTTATATATGGAAAGTAGGTAAGGATATGAAAATAGTTGTTTTGGCAGGTGGTGTCAGCACCGAGCGTGATGTTTCACTTATTTCAGGTAAAAAAATATATGAGGCTTGTAAAGCAAATGGCCATCAGGTTATTTTTGTAGACGTATATCTGGGGCTTCCCGGTGCGGAGCTTAATGGTATTTTTGAGCGCGATTATGACTGGCTTCAGGGTATAGCAGCCATCAGCGAAAAAAATCCCGATATTGAGTCTGTAAAAGCACTTCGTACTGATAAAGAAGCAGGTTTCTTCGGACCCAATGTACTTGCCGTTTGCCAGATGGCAGATATAGTATTTATGGGACTTCATGGGGAAAATGGCGAAAATGGCAAGATTCAGGCAGCTTTTGACCTTATGGGAATCCGCTATACAGGAACAGATTATGTGAGCTCTGCCCTTTCTATGGACAAGGCTATTACCAAGGAAATCTTTATGCAGAATGATGTACCTACCCCAAAGGGCATATCCTTCAAAAAAGGTCAGGAGGCCAAGGATACAGTACCATTCCCTAAGGTTGTTAAGGTTACCACCGGTGGTAGCAGCGTGGGTGTATCTATTGTTCACGACGAAACAGAGTACAAGGCTGCTCTTGCAGATGCATTTTCTTATGGTGACGAGGTAGTGGTAGAAGAGTATATAAAGGGCCGTGAATTTTCCTGCGCAGTTATTGATGGAGAGGCATATCCCGTTATAGAGATTGCACCGCTTTCAGGCTTTTACGACTATAAAAATAAGTACCAGGCCGGTTCTACTATAGAGACTTGTCCGGCCCTTCTTCCTGCTGAGCGCACTCACGAAATTCAGCGTGCTGCCGAGGCGGCTTTCAAGGCACTGAGACTTCATGTATATGCTCGTATGGACTTCATGATGAGCGAGGAAACAGGAAAAATCTACTGCCTGGAGGCCAATACTCTCCCTGGCATGACACCTACATCCCTTCTTCCTCAGGAGGCAGCAGCTCTTGGCATCAGTTTCAACGAGCTCTGTGAGCTTATTATCAGAAAGTCCTTAGCAAAATAATCAATGCCTTTAGTAAAGGAAGAGCCTTCCCGGAAGGCTAAAAAGAGAATATGAAAAATATGACTATAGAAAATATCTGTAAGATCTGCGGAGGACGGCTTACTAATGCTTCCGACTCCTTATCAACAGAAATTGCAGATATTGTAATTGATTCCAGAAAAATATCAAAGGGGGCTGCCTTTATTGCTACCCGTGGCGAGAGAGTGGATGGTCATTCTTTTATCGGTCAGGTAGTGGAAAAGGGAGCTGCTCTCATAGTGGGAGAGAATGAGCCGGAGCCATCAGTTCTGAAGGAAGTTCCATATCTTAAGGTGGAGGATTCCTTCAAGGCTCTTCGTGATATGGCTGCTTTCTATAGACAGCAGTTATCTGTAAAAATTATTGGAATTACAGGCTCTGTAGGCAAGACCAGTACAAAAGAGGTGATTGCCAGCGTAGTAGCAGAGCGGTTCAAGACCCAGAAGACTCAGGGGAATTTCAACAACGAGGTAGGAGTGCCGCTGACACTTTTTACCGTAGACGAGAGTCATGAAGTAGCAGTGGTTGAGATGGGTATCAATCATTTTGGTGAAATGCACAGACTGGCAGAGATGGCTCGCCCGAATATCTGTGTGTATACCAATATAGGTCAATGCCACCTGGAATTTTTGGGTAGCAGAGATGGCATACTGAAGGCCAAGACCGAGATGCTGGAGCATTTGTCAGAAGGTGCTACAGCGGTTATGAATGGCGATGACGACAAGCTGGCAACAGTTACTACTGTACAGGGCAGGCCTGCGATTTTCTTTGGACAGGGTGAGAATGCATCATATAAAGCTAAGAATATACAGCCTGACAGCATTTTTGGTAGTAGCTTCACCATAGAGACACCACAGGGGGATATCGACACATACATTCCTCTGCCGGGTCAGCACCAGATTCAAAATGCTTTAGCTGCGGCAGCCGTAGGACATACTTTAGGTATGACGAATGCAGAGATTGATCGTGGCATTAGAAGCGTTAAGTCTGTTGGCGGACGCAGCAATATTATTCGTGCCGCAAAGTATACAGTCATTGATGACTGTTACAACGCAAATCCCGTTTCTATGGGAGCAGCTCTGGAGCTTTTGGCGCAGGCACCGGGTAGGCACATTGCGATTCTTGGCGATATGTTCGAGCTGGGAGACAACGAAAAGGCTCTTCATGCCGGCGTTGGCGAGAAGGCTGTAGCGACAAATACAGATGTAATCATATGTGTGGGAACTTTGTCCGAGGCAATGTATACTAGTGCTGTAGACAAATCTAAAAAAAGTATAAACACAGAAAAACAATCCGAGGTGTTATATTTTCACACCAGAGATGAGATGATGGAGGCTCTCCCCGCTATTTTAAAGGATGGAGACAGCATTCTAATCAAGGCGTCTCACGGCATGGCCTTCACTGCAGTGGTGGAGATGCTTACAAAATAAGCAGTAAATAAACGCAATATGCGTATGAAAGGAATTTATAAAAATGGCAAATCCTATTGTAACAATCACAATGGAATCCGGTGATCAGATCAAGGTAGAGCTTTACCCTGAGATCGCACCAAACACAGTAAACAATTTCATTTCTCTGGTAAATCATAATTTCTATGATGGACTTGATTTCCACAGAGTTATACCGGGATTCATGATTCAGGGCGGATGTCCTGAGGGCACTGGTATGGGTGGCCCTGGTTACTCTATTAAAGGAGAATTTAGTGGCAATGGCGTGAAGAACGACTTAAAGCATAAGAGAGGTGTTATTTCTATGGCTCGTTCTATGATGCCTGATAGCGCAGGCAGCCAGTTCTTCATTATGCATGCAGATGCACCTCATCTCGATGGCCAGTACGCAGCATTTGGCGCTGTTACAGAAGGTATTGAGACAGTAGATAAGATTGCAGCCATTGATACTGACTGGAACGATCATCCTACTATTTCTCAGCGTATGAAGACTGTGACTGTAGAGACTTTTGGAGTGGACTATCCGGAGCCAAAGACAGGTAGAGCAAGATAATTAAGCATTGAAGAAAAACAGAGCAGATGGCATCCGCTATCTGCTCTGTGTTTTGAAAAATATAGGTGACAATATGAATGATATGGTCAATTATTGAGTTGGAGGAAGTAGAATATGAGTAAGAAAAAGGTAATTACTATCGTATTTGCTTCTCTGATACTAGCAACGATTGCTCTCTTTCTTTGGGCAGCGATAGACACCTACAATTATGAAATAAAGAAATATGATATTTTCGAAGGCTTAGGGGCTATATATGTTGTCTTTATAGGCGGGCTTGTAGTAATATATGAATTTGATCTGTTTTATACTATTAATTATTTTGTAACAAAAAAGAAACATCTACCGGAATCAGTTCTCAATATCCTGGTTAATTTCTGCTGGCTGATGTTTATAGCATATATTTTCTTTGGGGTAAAATTAGAAAGTATTTTTGGTGATGTTTCTTTCCTCTCTCTTTTTCTGGTGATTGCTATCGCATTAAGGATTATTTATATATTTGTAGTAACGGTAAGGGATATAGCTAGTACATCGTCCTGCAAATAAATGTCACGGGGACGTTTCTAATTGTCACAAAATTAAATGTGATAAAAGAAACTACCACTATCCCTATTACCATTAGTATTACTCCCTAGTGTGAGCGCATAAAAAAAGCCTCTTGCGAGGCTTTTTTTATTGCTTAGTTATTGATAAACTTTTCTTCGTCAGCCCAGCTGTAGAGCTTACGTACTTGTTCGCCTACAACCTCTGATGGATGTTCTGAAGCGAGCTTTCTCATAGCGTTGAAGTGAACCTGTGCACCTGCATCGGACATATCCAGAAGGAAGTCTTTTGCGAATGTACCATCCTGAATGTCCTTAAGGATCTTCTTCATGGTAGCCTTTTTTTCAGCTGTAATGATCTTTGGACCTGTGATGTAGTCGCCGTACTCAGCTGTGTTGGAAATGGAGTATCTCATGCCTGAGAAGCCTGACTGATAGATAAGGTCTACGATAAGCTTCATCTCATGAATACACTCAAAGTATGCATTTCTTGGATCGTAACCGGCCTCAACAAGTGTCTCGAAACCAGCCTGCATAAGTGCACATACACCACCGCAAAGAACTGCCTGCTCACCAAAGAGGTCTGTCTCTGTCTCAGTTCTGAATGTAGACTCAAGAACACCGGCTCTTGCGCCACCGATAGCAAGTGCATAAGCAAGTGCCATATCAAGTGCCTTACCTGTAGCATCCTGATGAACA
>JAZUFN010000019.1:0-3263 GCA_045640725.1 Lachnospiraceae bacterium | reverse complement strand
TCAAAAGTTTATCTTCAGATTATTTTTTTAGAATTATAATTCATATAAAATAAAAATGATATATATGGAGTTATGTACCCGAGTTACATACCAGAAACGGAGAGGTTTATGAAAATCAAAAAAATCAGACAGAAAATTCTTTTTGTAATGATTCCCATTGTAGTTGTATCCCTTGTAGTCGTAATAGCTACTGCCTACTTTAATTCCAAAAGCACCATTGAGGAAAAGTCAGGTCAGCTATTAAAGTCAACAGGTGAAGTATGCGCCAATAACATCGAAGCCTGGCAAAAAGAGGTACTGGGGATCCTGGATACTGCTATCAAAACCATGACGGAATTTGACATGGATGAAGAAGCAATCCTAAAATACGAGGAGCTTTTTCTGGAAACATATGATGATTTTCCCAATGGCATCTACATAGCTCAGAGCAATAAACACCTTATCGATGCATCAGGCTGGGAGCCTGAAGAGGATATTACCACTACTATCTGGTACGCAGAAGGCATGACACATCCGGACCGGATGTCTTTTGGTGAGCCCTATGTAGATGAACTTACCCATGGCTATATAGTGACAGCCTCTACCCACAAGCAGCTTCTGGGCTATGATTCTGTATTTGCTGCAGATGTAGGCCTGGAGGTGCTGAGCGCTGAAGTAGCAGGTCTTTCAGTTATAGCAGGCGGAGATGCATTTATTCTGGACATAAGCAGTGGTGTCGTGCTGGCCAGCAAGGATGCCGGTATAGTAGGAAAAAATGTCGCAGAAATTTCTGATACATACTATAAAAAGGTCTATGAATCCCTTAAGGCCGGGAAAAATGAAGTTGCATCTTACGAAAAATACATTACAGCTCCTGAAGCCGTTGAAAATACTGACTGGTATATAGTCACCAGAGCACTGGAAAAGAATGTGTATTCGGATATCAGAAAAATAGGCATGGTGCTTATAGGCATCGGTCTTTTCTCAATATTAGCAGTAGCTTTTATTATTGCCTTTGTAGTAAATAGAGTTACTCGCCCGATAGATGGACTGAACACGGCTATTTCCTCAGTTACAGCGGGAGATTTCACCAAGGACCTGACAGCAAAGGGCTACGATGAAATAGCTCAGATGACTGAAAATATGCAAATCTTTATCCAATCCATGAAAAAAGTCCTGTCTGAAATCATCGAAAGTGCCACTACCATTGATATGCAGGCAGACGCCAGCAATAAGGTAGCATCAGAGCTAAGCGACTCAGCAAAGCGTCAGGCAGAAAACATGGAAGTCCTCCTCAGAAATCTGAGCGACATGACTTTTTCCATTACCTCCATAGCTGAAAATGCCACAGACCTGGCTCAGACAGTTATGGGAATAAACGAAGCAGGCAATACAGTTATATCCAACATGGAGTCTACAAAGGATGAGGCTGAAAATGGTAAGAGCTCCATGACAGATGTAAACAAGTCCATGCAGCTGGTAAAAGACGGCATAGTAGTACTGGTGAATTCCATCTCCAATGTGGGAAGTGCTACAGTGAAGATAGAAGAAATCACAGATACTATTAAAAATATAGCAGATCAGACCAATCTGCTGGCTCTCAATGCGTCTATTGAAGCGGCCAGGGCAGGTGAAGCAGGCCGTGGCTTTGCAGTAGTGGCAGATGAGATACAAAAGCTGGCAGAAACCTCGTCAGATGCAGCCAACCAGATATCTGATCTTATTAAGGATGTGACAGAGCTGATAGATAAAACCGTGAAGGAGAGCCACACCAATTCAGAAAGAGTAACAGAATCTGCCGGATTGGTAGACAAGGCATCCAGCCAGTTTAACGCTATCTATCAGGCTATTGAACAAACAAATGTACTTGTACACGGTATTATCGCAGATATATCATCTGTCAGTGATGTAGCGACCAACATGGCTGCTATCACAGAGGAGCAGTCAGCATCAGCGCAGGAGATTGAAGACAATGCTGTGGATATTAAAGAGCTGGCAGAATCTGTGTGCAATAATGGTGAAAGTGTCAATGACCAGTCGGAAAAACTGGCAGGCGCAGCAGAAGTGCTGATGCAGAATATGAAGAAGTTTACCATTTGACAATTACAGGCTGTGAGTATATAATTCTTTAGATAAATAATATACATTACAGAGGGCAGAATTATGTCTATTTATACAGGTGCAGGTGTAGCTATTGTTACTCCCTTTAATGCAGATGGTACTATAAATTTTGAGAAACTGGGCGAGCTTATTGACTTCAACGTAAATGGTGGGACAGATGCCA
Source organism: Lachnospiraceae bacterium (assembly GCA_045640725.1). Lineage (GTDB taxonomy): Bacteria > Bacillota > Clostridia > Lachnospirales > Lachnospiraceae > RGIG3528. Next base: position 1,000 of record JAZUFN010000019.1, on the reverse strand, counting down.
TTGTTATTGTAGGTACTACAGGAGAAGCGTCTACTCTGACACATGATGAGCATATAGAGTGTATAAAGTTTGCTGTACAGCATACCAATCACCGTATTCCGGTTATTGCCGGTACCGGTTCTAATTGCACAGACACTGAAGTATTCCTGTCAAAAGAGGCTGCTAAGGCCGGCGTTGACGGATTGCTTTTAGTTTCTCCATACTATAATAAAGCTACACAAAAGGGACTTAAAGAGCATTTTTCTGCTGTGGCTAAGGCAGTAGATACTCCTATCATCCTTTACAATATTCCCGGACGTACAGGTGTAAACATTCTTCCTGCTACCATAGCGGATCTGGCGCATGAGTATGATACCATCGTAGGTGTCAAGGATGCTACAGGCAATATTCCCCAGGCTATGGAGCTAATGCATCGTATGCAGGGTGATTTCGATATTTATTCCGGTGAGGATGGGCTGATTACACCGCTGATGTCTATTGGGGCCAAGGGCGTTATTTCTGTTTTATCCAATATCGCACCTAAGGAGACACATGATATTGTTGCAGAGTTCATGAAGGGCAATATACAGCGTTCTCTGGAGCTTCAGATGAAGTATCTTCCTCTGATTAATGCTCTTTTCTGTGAGGTTAATCCTATTCCGGTTAAGGAAGCTCTGAATCTCATGGGTATGGAAGTAGGTCCTTACAGACTGCCTCTGACTCCTATGGAGCCTGAGAATAAGGCCCGTCTGGAGAGAGAGATGAGAGCAGTAGGCCTGATTAAGTAAAAGGAAAGCACTTCGTTCAAAAAAGGAGAAAAAGGACGCGCTTCCTTACGGAAGCTTATTATAGTATCGGGAGTGTTTACACACTCCTTGTCGCACCTGCTCTTATAAGCAGGTTTGTAGTACTCGCCGTACAGGCCTCTCATAACTCACTTCCCTTCGGAAAGTGAGAGAGCCTGCGGCAAAGGAGATTAAACATGGCTAAATATAAATTTGAGACATTACAGTTACATGTT
>JAZUFN010000018.1:0-12976 GCA_045640725.1 Lachnospiraceae bacterium | reverse complement strand
AGCAAATCCTGTATTTGATAAATATATAAGACAGAGCTATCTGGATAACTTCCTTCGAGGCGGTTACCCATATGTTTTCAAAAATGAGGATGGAAATTCCGTAGTGCATCTTTTCTCCAGAAAGCATGGAGACCCTGAGCGTGACTATAACTTCTTCTCTACTGCAGGAGAGTATTTCTCCCAGGGTAACGGCAACTACAGAGATGTCTGTCAGAACAGACGTATGGATGTTTCCCTGAATCCTGAGATAGGTGATTTCAATATATGGCAGTTCTATTCCTACATTCAGGTAGACGGCTACAATCCACTGGAAATCAGACCTTCCACTTTCGTTATAAAAGAAAAGTGTAAGGAGGCAGCACTTAAGCTTATAGCTGATGAAACAGATGATACAAAAGGTGCGCTGGAAAAGGTTATCAGCCGTGCATTTACTCCCGGTGAAATCACAAATGCAGTTTCTAAGAACGGGATTAAGGTAAAGGGCTCCGAGATAGAACTGGCAGAGAAATTTATTGCCCTTTCGGAGGAGCAGTTCGAGGCTACTTTTGGCGAAGGCTATTGGAGTGACCACTGGGACTATAATCAGGATCTTATTGATGATTATTTAAGCATTTTCCCGGAAAAGGAAAAAGAACTCCTTTTCGGTGAAGAAAAGTATAAATTCTACAACAGCCCTGTTACCATCAGACCACGTAAGGATGCTTATGTCCTGAGTCGGGGGCAGGTGCGTCAGTACGGTTCCCTCTGGTGGCACGAGGGCAAGAAAAAGGAAGAAGGCTTTGATGCAGGCCGTACCAACTGGCTTAAAAACGATGATGGCAGTGTGGTTACCAGTAATCTTTACGGAAAGCTTCTCACCCTTATTTTAAACAAGCTTACATTACTGGACAATCAGCAGCTGGGCTTGGAAATGGAGGGCGGAAAGCCGGGATGGAATGACGCTATGAACGGTCTTCCGGGACTTTTCGGCAGCGGTATGCCTGAGACCATAGAGCTTAAGAGAACTATTGATTATACACTGAGTGCCACAGAGAAGCATGCGAAGGATATAAAGTCAGTTACTCTGCCTACAGAAATAGCGGCACTTTTTGCAGAAGTGAGCTCTATTATTGAAAGCAATGTACGCGGATTTGAAATGTGGGATCAGCTCTGCTTGGTACGAGAGCATCATAGAATGGCTACCCTCAGAAGACTTACCGGTGAAAAGGAAGAAATAAGCCTTTCAGATATTTTATCTTTCCTTAAGGCAGCTACGGAGCTTCTGGCTGACAGTATCAGAAGAGCCCTTGTAATAGGCGATGGCATTATGCCTACCTACATTACCTATGAAGCAGTAGACTTTGAAGTGCTGAAGGACAAGGAGGGCAATGATATTATTTCTCCTTACGGCCTTCCTTCTGTAAAAGTAAAGGAATTCAGAAGAAACGATGTTCCGAAGTTCCTTGAGGGTCCTGCCAGACTTTTAGCAGCATCCAAAGCGGCAGATATTGAGAGAAACAGAAAGATGGCTGCCTGCATTAAAGACAGCGATATTTACGATAAAAAACTGGGCATGTACAAGACCTCCGAGTCTATAGAAAGAATGTCCATGGAAAACGGCCGTGTAAGGGCATTTACACCCGGATGGCTGGAAAGAGAAAGCGTATTCCTTCACATGGAATATAAGTACCTGCTGGGCCTTTTCAAGGCAGGCTTGTACCAGGAGTACTACGAAGCTATTAAAACTGCTCTTGTTCCATTCATCTCCCCCGATGTATACAAGAGAAGTACACTTGAGAATTCCTCCTTTATTGCCTCAAGTGCCAACCCGGACGAATCAGTCCACGGACAAGGCTTCGTAGCCAGACTTTCAGGCTCCACTGTAGAAGTGATTTCTATGTGGAAGCTTATGTTTGTAGGCAATGGTGGCTTCAAGAATGATGACGGTCTTAAGTTCACATTCAAGCCACTCCTTGCCGGCAGCTTTTTTGACGCTGACAAATGTGCATCCTTTAGCTTCTGTGGCTGTCGGATTACATATGTTAACAAGTCAGGCAAAAATACATGGGAAGACTCTGTGGCAGTGACAAAGATTACTGTAAAGGGTCAGACAGAAGCTGTAATTAACGGTAACACTTTGGATACCGACCTGGCTGTACAGCTCAGAGAAGGACGACTTACAGAGATTATAGCAGAGATTAATTAGTGTTTTATGGCGAGGTGGAGCATGTTTACATATTTACCTGAAAATGAAGAGCGCTTCAAAGATTATAAGCTGGTCTGGGAAGATAATTTTGAACATGACGGTGCTGTGGACCCTGAAAAGTGGTTTTGTGAGAACGGCAATAAGTGGGCCAATAATGAATCACAGGCATATACCCACCGCCTTGAAAATGTGTGCGTAAGGGGCGGTCAGCTGGTTATTACCGCCCGTAAAGAAGAGTATATGGAAAGACATTATACTTCAGCCCGCATCAATACTCGCGGCAAAAAAACTTTCCAATACGGATATTTTGAAATAGAAGCCAAATTGCCGGACGGCGTAGGCACCTGGCCGGCTTTCTGGTTTATGCCTACTGACTGTCCACCGGTGCGATGGCCTCTTTGTGGAGAGATCGATATGATGGAGCACACCATGATGGAGAAGGATGTAATAGTTTATTCACTCCATTCAGAAAAACACAATCATGCCAATCCCAATACGACTCAGCACAGCACAAAGGCCTTGAAGGAAGGTGCTGTAACAGGATACCACAAATATGGTATGGAGTGGACAAAAGATTACATCGAGTATTTTTACGACGGTGAGTCATTATGCAGATATGAAAAGGCCTTGGAGGATCAGGATGAGCTGGAGCTTTGCTGGCCTTATGATAAGCCTTACTACATGATAATTAATGTAGCGGTAGGCGGATTTATGGGAGGTCCTATTGAAGATAGCGACCTGCCGAACGAGATGCTGGTTAATTACGTAAGAGCATACGAGAAATAGGAGAATTGTTATGAACTACGGACCTGTTCCTGAACTTATAAATATTTGCCGTCAGGCAGCAGCAGAAGCTTGTGTCCTGCTGGAAAACCGAAATAATTTATTACCGCTGACAGGCAGTGACAAAGTGGCTCTGTTTGGCCGTATTGCATTGAACTACTATCGTACAGGTACGGGTTCAGGCGGTAACGTTAAGGTGTCCTATGAAACTAATGTTCTGGATGGGCTTAAAGCATATCCTCACATAAAAATAGATGAGGAACTTTTAGATATTTATAAAAAGTGGATAGAAAAGAATCCCTTTGACAATGGTAATGGAATGTGGGCTTCTGAGCCCTTGCATCAGGCTGAAATGCCGGTAGATGACAGCGTGGCAGCACGTAGTGCCCGGACCTGTAACAAGGCGCTGATTTTCATCGGCCGTACTTCCGGCGAGGACAAGGACAATCTGGATGAGCCGGGAAGCTACAGGCTTACATCTGAAGAAAAGCAGATGATTCAGACCGTATGCAAGCATTTTGAGCATGTTGGCGTTATCTACAATGTAAGCAATGTTATGGATATGTCCTGGATGACAGAAAGCTTTACGTATGGTCACATCGAATCAGCGCTTATTTGTTGGCAGGGTGGTCAGGAAGGTGGCAATGCACTTGCTGATGTTCTGGTAGGCAAAGTGAATCCTTCAGGTTGTCTCCCGGATACAGTAAGTAAAAGCCTTAGCAGTAATCCTGCTGATAAGAACCATGCAGATCCTATTTTTGACCTTTTTGAAGAAGATATCTATGTAGGATACAGATACTATGAAACTTTTAAAAAGGATCAAGTTCTCTATCCTTTCGGTCATGGACTTTCTTATACCAGCTTTGAATACAGTGATCTTCGCATGGAAGATTACTCTTATGATAATCTTAAAGCCAAGGCAAGACTCACTGTTACCAATACAGGAGCTGTAGCGGGAGCTCATGTAGTTCAGTTGTATTTATCTCCTGCATGCGGCCTGTTGGGGCGACCATCCGTAGAGCTTATGGGCTTTACTAAAACCAAAGTACTGGCACCCGGCGAAAAAGCAGATGTGACAATCGATGCAGATATCAGCTTGTTTGGTGCTTATGACGATGGTGGAATTACCGGACGCAAGTCATGTTATGTGCTGGAAGCAGGCGAATACAGGGTGTTTGCAGGCAAGAGTGCACGGGATTTGTACGAGGTTACAAATAATGGCGTGGCAGCGTTTAGCTTTGACAAATTGGAAGTGCTGGAAACAGCCCATGAAGCAATGGCACCGGTGAGAGATTTCATGAGACTTAAGGCTAAGGCCACAGACGATGGGTACGAAATGGCTTACGAGAAAGTCCCTACATCCACTGTGGACCTGGCTGACAGAATTAATAAAGCTATTCCGGTTGAACTTCCCAAACCGAATAGAAGAATCCATATGAACGAAGTGACAGACGGTACAGCGACTGTTGAAGAGTTTGTTGGTCAGCTTACCCAGAGTCAGCTGGCGTGTTTGGCTCGTGGAGAAGGAATGAGCAATTCCAAGGTAACTCCGGGAACTGCAGCTATTTTCGGCGGCGTATCTGACGAGCTGATGAGACTGGGAGTGCCTGCGGTTTGCTGTTCTGATGGCCCATCCGGTCTCAATATGGAAAAGAGCCTTAAAGCTACACAGCTTCCTGTGGCTACAGCACTTGCAGCTACTTTTAACAGTCAGCTGATATATAAATTATATAAATACCTGGCAAAAGAGATGAGGTACTACAAGGTAGACATTCTTTTAGGACCGGGTATCAATATTCATCGACATCCTCTCTGCGGTAGAAATTTTGAATATTATTCAGAAGATCCCTTCCTTACAGGCGTTATGGCCTGTGCTATTTCCAAGGGTTTTACCGAGGAAGGCGTGGCAGGAGCTTTCAAGCATGCCTGTGCCAACAGCCAGGAAAAAGCCCGTCATACAGTAGACGAGGTGGTTTCAGAGAGAGCGTTACGTGAAATTTATCTTAAAGCCTTCAAGATGGCTGTAAAGATTGGAAAAATTAAATCTATTATGACCTCCTACAATAAGGTTAATGGACATTATACCTCATCAAATTATGATCTTGCGACTGTGATTATGCGCGACGAATGGGGATTTGACGGCATGGTCATGACAGACTGGTGGAGTAGAACAAATAATGTTGAACTGGGTGGTGAAAAGAGCTTTACTGATTTCAGATCCATGGTTCGCTCACAGAATGACGTCTACATGGTGGTAAATAATAATGCTGCATTCACAAATGCCAAGGGTGACAATATAGAAGAATCGGTAGTTGATGGTAGCCTTACCATTGCTGAGCTTCAAAGAAATGCAGTTAATATTATCAGACTGGCTTCATCACTTCCTTGCGCAGAGCGGGAAGTAGTGGTGCCATCAGCAGTTACTTTTGCTCCATCAGGGGAAAAGAGCAAAAAAGATATAGCAATTAAGGACAAAGAGTGTTACTCTATAAGTGATGAGACGGTAGTTAAAAACGTTTTAAACATTGAGATTGAAGAGAAGGGGACCTATATGATAAATATAGGCGTATCCTCTACCGACTGGGAATTGGCCCAGGTACTCAGTACATTATTCATAAACGAGACTCGTGCCGGAGATATTCAGACAAACGGTACCGGTGGAAAAGTACGTGAGTTATATATAGTTAAGGCTGCATTAGATGAGGGAATATACAGTCTGAGAGTGGAGCATGTTCGTCCACGTCTCGATCTTCATTATCTCAAGTTGATTAAAGTAGAAGAATAATAGGTGAGTTATGGCTAAAGTTACAATCAAGGATATAGCGAGAGAGGCGGGAGTCTCCATATCCACAGTTTCCAATGCACTTAATGGGCTCAGTGTAGTAAGCCCTGAGACTATAGCAAAGGTTATGGAAGTGGCAGACAGATTACACTATGTTCCTAATCTTAACGGTAAAAATTTAAAAGCGTCTTCCACAAAAACAATAGGTTTGTTTGCAGAATTCATGGGTGGTTCGTACATGACTGAGCTTATGTATGCCATGACCAGTATCTGTTATAGTGAAGGATATGAGCTGAATGTATTTGTTACCAATTCTAATCGTTCCATAATGACAAGGATTTTGGGCGGTACCATGGATGGCGCTGTTATTGTCAGTAGCAGACTTTCAGCTGACGAAGAAGATGCTTTGCAGGAAGCAGGTATTCCTGTGGTTTACCTTAATGCGGAACGTGCAGGCCGACTTAAATCCAGCGTATGCTTTGATTCGTACAATACAGGACGTTTGGCAGCTGAATACCTAATCAGTAAAGGCGTGCAGCGTTTTGGCCTTATGGAAGGCACAGACAACTATGACTCTGTACAGCGTAAAAAAGGTTTCTGTGATGTGCTTGCGGAAAAGGGTCTTGTATTGGCTCCCGAATTTACCTGGTCAGGTAATCTCATACGTGGCAGAGCGAGAGAAGAACTTAAGTCATACCTGGACAAAGCTAAAGATAATACAAGGGCTGAGAATCTCCCGCAGGGTATTTTTGCCTGCAACGATGATATGGCCATTGGCTGTATCGAGGCACTTAAAAATGCCGGCGTATCAGTGCCTCACACAGTAAAGATTGTGGGTGTAGATGATATAGAGCTGGATACTTATATCAGACCGAGCCTTACCACTATCAGAACCAATTTCGGAGCACAAGGTGCAGAGGCTGTGAAGCTTCTTCTTGATATGGTAAAAGGCCAGCCTATGGGACGCAGGATATGTCTTAGCTGTGAGCTTGTAGAGAGACAGTCATCAGAAGAATAAAAAATACATTGCCGGAGTCGTAAGGCTCCGGTTTTTTTAGAGGATTAGAGGAATGTATTTTTCTGAAATAGGAGTTTATTCTTATGAAGGATTGTTATATAATTAACACAAGCTCAAAGCAATAAGGCTTTGAAAAACCATTTGTTTAACATAAATTGGAGGATGAAATATGGGATTTCTAGTTTTTGGTATCATTGTAGTAGTTGCTGCTATTATCGTAGGCATAGCAGTAGGTAATGTAACAAAGGGTGCTACCGGCAAGCTGATTACCGGAGCAGGTGTTGTAGTTGGATGTTTTATTATTGTAGGTAGCTGTTTCGCATCAGTACCTACCGGCCATACAGGTATTCTTACAACATTCGGTAAAGTTGAAGATATGACTTTTGAAGCAGGCGTTCATTTCAAGGCTCCTTGGCAGGAAGTTGTAAATATGGACAATCGTGTTCAGAAGGTGACAGTTTCTCTTAAAGCTTTTTCTTCCGATATTCAGGAAGTTGATGTTCTTTATACAGTAAACTATCGTATCGATTCTACACAGGCTCAGAACCTCTACAAGTCTGTTGGCATCAGCTATGAGACAGTAGTTATCCAGCCGGCTATCAATGAAGCAGTAAAGACAGTAGCTGCAAAGTATACTGCAGAGAAGCTTATTGAAAGCCGTTCAGAGCTGGCACAGGGCATTGAGGAAGAGCTGGGTAAGAGCCTGACTGCATATAATGTTATTGTTAATTCCACAGCTATTGAGAATCTTGACTTCTCTGATGAATTCACCAACGCAGTAGAGGCAAAGCAGGTAGCAGCTCAGAACAAGCTTAAGGCAGAGACAGAGCAGGCCCAGAAAACTATGGAAAAAGAGGCTGAGGCAGAGCGTGCAAAGATCGAAGCAGCTGCAGCTGCAGAAGTAGCAAAGATCCAGGCTCAGGCAGACCTTGAGGTACAGAAGATTAATGCGGATGCAGCTGAATACACAGGTCAGAAGGAATCAGCAAAGAACAAGGCAATATCTGAGTCCCTGACAAAGGATCTCATTCAGTACTACTACATCCAGCAGTGGGATGGTAAGCTTCCCAGCACATATATGGGTAGTGAAAATGTAAGCACCATAGTTGGCATTGGTGATGTAACTCCTCAGTAAATACTTGACTTACAGCCAAAAGAATTCTATAGTTTAGCTATGGACATTAACGAATTCGAAGGCTTGTTTAAGCCGGTAAAAAGATCAGTAAATCTAATAATTATTGCAATAAACGTCGTCATGTTCATCGTGACGGCGTTTTTTAGTATTCGAGCAGGAGGAAACCTGGATTTTACAGCTGCTTTTCTCCTTGATTTTGGTGCGCTTTATAAGCCGCTTATAGGCAAGGGCGAGACCTGGCGATTGTTTACTTATATGTTTTTGCATGGTGGTATCAGTCATATAGCCAACAATATGCTCATTTTGTATTTCATGGGTAATTACCTGGAGAGAAGTATAGGGCATGTGCGCTATTTTGCCGTTTATATTTTATCAGGCCTTCTTGCAGGCTTGGGAAGTATTATGTATAATGTTGATATAAGCGTTGGCGTAGGGGCCAGCGGGGCTATTTTTGGAGTTTTTGGAGCAGTTTTTTCACTGGTACTTACCAGGAGAGGCAGGGAAGCCATCAGCCTGAGACAGATGATGATTTTTATAGGGCTATCGGTTTATTCAGGTTTTACATCCACCGGAGTAGACAATATGGCCCATGTTTCGGGGCTTATTGCCGGTGCAGTTATAGGATTTTTCCTTACATTTTTTGAAGGAAGAGGAGAGGGCAGGGAGAGTAGATGAAGATTAATATATATTATGGTGGCAGAGGACTTATCGAGGATTCCACTCTTTATGTTTTGCAAAAAATAACAGAGGTTTTGGAAGAGCTTCGTGTACAGGTGAGCAGATATAATCTATACGAAAGTAAGCATGAAATAGCGACTCTTGCCAGTACGATAAAAGATGCTGATGGTATTATTCTGGCCGCATCCGTGGAGTGGTATGGCATTGGTGGGCTTCTGCAGACATTTTTAGATGCTTGTTGGCTGTACGGTGACAAAAAGAAGATTGCAAGTACTTATATGATGCCTGTCTCCATAGCCGGCGCTTATGGTGAGCGTGAGGCTGAGACTTATTTAAATCGTTCCTGGGAAATCCTGGGTGGGCTTCTGTGCCCCGGTATTACTGCGTATGTGGCAGACCAGACAGAATTTGAGACTAATCCTGACTATGCAAAGATTATCGAGAAGAGAGCAGAGGACCTCTATCGCACCATTAAACAGGAGCCTAAGACTTTTCCTACCAGTACAAAGGCCCTTCTTCAGACGCGTGTGGAGCCGGCTTCCATGCAGCTTACTCCTCAGGAAAGTGAGCAGCTGTCCAAGTATGTTTCAGATGACAGCTTTGTAAAAAAACAGCGTGAGGATATTGATGAACTTTCAGAGCTTTTCAAGGGTCTTATGGGATCAGGCGAGAGTGGACAGGAGTTTATCAAGAATTTCAAAGAAAACTTTATTGCGGGAAATGATGCCAATGTATCTTTCCTGATTAAGATGACTGATACTGAGAAAAATCTGGCGGTGGAAGTGCAGAACGGCCGTTTGCGCGTATTTTACGGGGATTTGGAGAGCCCTGATGTGGTGGCGACCACTACACGTGAAATAGTCAATCGCATCGTAATGGGCCGCACTACCTTCCAGGGAGCCTTTATGACAGGAGCTATGAGTACCAAAGGCGACTTTAAGGCAGTGCGACAGTTTGACCAGTTATTCAGATTTACAAAGATTTGAAGAGTATAACCGATTACAGATTTGCAACCAAGGCCTTTGTCAGCGCTACACAGTGCTCAATGGCCTTTTTTTCAAAAGTAGGGTAATCAACGTGTGCAGAATCATCAGCCTTGTCAGATATGGCACGGATGATAAGGAAGGGCAGACCGTTCAGATAGGAAGCGTGAGCAATGGCAGCACCTTCCATTTCACAGCACATGCCATTGAATTCTGATACCAGGAAGTCTTTTTTCTCGCGGGATGCGATAAATTGATCGCCGGTTACTACACGTCCCTCGAACACGTGAATGTCAGAGCATACCTGGCCGCAAAGCTCCTTGGCCAATGTGCGCATTTTTTCGTCTGCTACGAAAGTACTGCATTTCATCTGCGGGATAACGCCTGGGGCATAGCCGAAGGCTATAGCTTCTACATCATGCTGGAGAGCATCTGTGCAAAGAACAATATCTCCTATATCTATCTTGGCATTCAGAGAACCTGCGATACCGGTATTGATGATGCAGTCTACATTAAACACAGCTGCCAGCACTTCGGTGCAACATGCAGCATTTACTTTACCTACACCTGAGCGTACTACTACTACATCTTTTCCACAGAGCCGGCCCTGGTAAAATTCCATTTGGGCTTGTTTTTTTATTTCAACATTTTCCATTACGGCTTTCAGCTGTGCTACTTCTGACTCCATGGCGCCAATAATACCAATTCTCATATTTTGCTCTCCTTTGTGTGGTTCGATTCACAATTTCTTTCCATATCATAGCATATTTGCTCCATGTTTGTCACGGGGACGTTTTACGCTGACAACATTTTGCCGGCGTGAAACGACCATGTGAATAGTAACATGTCCTTGAGACAAACTATAGACATTTATGGAGAGAATAGATAAAATAAAAGTATCTACATTTGGGAGGTATTTTATGGATAATTGTATTTTTTGCAAGATTATAAAAGGTGATATTCCGTCAGCGACGGTATTTGAGAATGATGATGTGAAGGTGATTATGGATATTTCCCCGGCTGCCAAGGGGCATTGCATACTTCTGGCTAAAAAGCATGTGGCTAACATGTTTGAACTGGATGCAGAGACAGCATCCAAGATTTTTTCAGTAGTGCCACGTGTGGCATCTGCAGTAAAAGAAGTGACCGGATGCGATGGTTTGAATATTCTGCAGAATAATGGAGAAGCAGCCGGGCAGACTGTTTTCCACCTTCATGTACATTTTATTCCCAGATTTAAGAACGACACAGTTAAGATGGGCTGGGAGACCGGCAAATATGCAGATGGTGAGGCAGCAGAATGGGCAGCAAAGATAGCAACAAAGCTTCAGTAAAGACATTTAATCCTATACACCGCGACTATGAACTGAGTCCATATACAGGGCTTACACGTGAGTCATGGCTGGATGCTTGTGAGTACCTGCTGACAGGAGTATTTAACAACATAAAGTCTATTGATGATCCGGTGGTGATGCCTCGTACAGAGACAAAAATTACCTATCCTCACGGTGAAAACGATCAGTGCGGCATCAGAGCCGAGTATTTTGAAGGGTTGGCCAGATCCTTTTTCCTGGCGGCACCTCTTATACGGGAGAGAAAAAATCTGACCATTAACGGCATCAATATAAGGGAATATTACAGGGCTCATATCCTGCATACAGTAGATCCCAAGGATCCTCTGTTTGTGGGAAGCATTGAGAGTCTGCGAGCTCTTCGTAATGACTACAATCCTTTCAGTTGTTTTCAGCAGACTGTTGAAAGCTGTGCTTTGGTCATCTGCCTGTGGGAGACTGAGCAGGAAATATGGGATAGTTACACCAAGCCTGAAAAAGACATGATAGCTGATTTTATCAGGGATTACGGTGAAGGCCCTACGGTGCCACAGAACTGGCGGCTTTTCAACATGCTGGACTTGGCATTTCTTCATTCCAAGGGCTATGAAATAGATCGTCAGATTATGCGTGAACACGCCGCAGCTATTTCTAATTATTATGCGGGTGATGGATGGTACAGAGACGGCCATTCCTTTGACTACTATTCAGTTTGGGCATTTAATGTATATACAGCCATTTGGAATGTTCACTATGGCTATGAAAATGAGCCTGTTCTGGCAGCACTTTTTGAACGTAATTCAAATAAGCTTATGGAGACTTACCCTGCCTTTTTTGATGAAGATGGTTATACTACCATGTGGGGAAGAAGTGGTGTTTACCGTTTCGCATCTACCTCGGCTTTTGGTGCTAATCAGATGCTTTGTCATCATGCCGAGAATGCAGGATATATGAGAAGGATAGCATCGGGGGCTCTTCTGCAATTCCTGGAGAGACCTGATTTTCTGAATGAATACGGCATTCCCACCATGGGTTATTATTCGCAGTTTGGTCCTTTGGTACAGGGCTACTCCTGTGCCGAATCCCCTTTCTGGATGGGCAAGGCTTTTCTGTGTCTGGATCTGCCTGCAGACCACCCATTTTGGACGGAAAAAGAAGAAAACGGACTCTGGGGAAAAGATGAAAACGAGAGTACTACTATTGTAAATGGCCCGGGTATTGCAGCTACCAATTTTCATGCCAGCGGTGAAACAGTGCTGAGAAGTGGAAAGATTGTTAAAAATAGAAATGATCTTCACGGCATGATGAATTATAACAAGCTGACCTTTAGCAGTAAATTCCCTTGGGAAGCTGTGGCTGAGAGTCAGATGTATGTCCATAAGGATCTGAGGGATGGAGAGATATCTTATCCGAATGTGACTTATTGGGGTGGAGAACGGGATGGGGTTCTATACAGACGACAGTATTTCGGTTATCATATGGAGACGGAATGCCATTGGTTGCAGGGCTTATCTCTGGCGGATTTCCCTGTGAAAAAAGGTATCATGAGAGCCGACAGAACCCGCTTTTTCAAGAAGCCTGTAGAACTTATGCTGGGAGCCTATGGCTTTCCGGATAACGGAACTGATATAAAAAGATTAGAGACGGAATTTGAAGGAGGAAAGGCTCAGGCAGTAGTACTTAGGGGGAAAGACTCTTTGGGGTGCCCAAGAGCCATGGCCTTTACCGTCTATACAGGATTTGACAGTATTGAGATTAAGTATTCGGAAGGAAGTAATCCGGATTCTGTAAAATCAATCATTCCTGTAGCTCATTATAAGGCTACCAATTACCTCCACTATGATGAGCCGGAGATGTTGATTTCTCAGGTAATCACGGACAGTAAGGGTAATGACTTTACTGAGGCGGAGATATTCCCGATTGAAAGGGTGGAATATGAAGACAGGGAAAGCAACGGTGGCTTTGGAAAAGTTACCATTATCCTAAAGAGCGGAGAAAAACGAACCATGGATTTCGATGAAGTGGAAGGAAGTTTGATGCTGTAAAAATGTGACAGGGGGAAGTCGGAGGCCAAGCGGTCT
>JAZUFN010000017.1:0-8908 GCA_045640725.1 Lachnospiraceae bacterium | reverse complement strand
TGACACACTTTTGCAAAGGAAGTGTGTCAATTAGATACGTCCCCCTGACACATTTGTGACAAAAAGATACGTCCCCCTGACACATTTGTGACAAAAAGATACGTCCCCCTGTCACATTTCTCTTGAAAATCTTTCAGACTTCGTGTAAAATCACTTTAATCATTTAAAGTGATAAACATGTTATAATGGACTGCAGAAAGGATAAGAAAAATGAACGTCGTATGTCTTGATATGGAAGGGGTATTGGTACCCGAAATTTGGATTGCATTCGCTGAGGCTTCAGGCATCCCTGAGCTTAAACGCACCACCAGAGATGAGCCCGATTATGACAAGCTTATGCGCTGGCGTATAGGTATACTTAAAGAGCACGGTCTGGGTCTCAAAGAGATTCAGGATACCATCAGAAAAATCGATCCCATGCCGGGAGCAAAAAAATTCCTGGATGAGCTCAGAAGCATCACCCAGGTAATTATTCTTTCCGATACATTTTCTCAATTCGCCGGTCCTCTTATGGAAAAGCTGGGTATGCCTACCATCTTCTGCAACGAGCTTGCTGTATCCGAAAGCGGAGAGATTGTCGGCTTCCGCATGCGTTGTCCTCAGAGCAAGCTTACTACTGTTAAAGCCCTCCAGTCCTGCGGTTTTGAGACTATTGCAGCCGGCGACAGCCATAACGACCTTGGCATGATTCGTGCCTCCAAGGCAGGCTTCCTTTTCAAGAGCCCCGATAAAATCAAGGCTGACAACCCGGATTTGCAGGCCTTTGAAGAATACGACGAGCTTTTAGAAGCTATTAAAAAAGCCTTATAATGTATTACTTTCCCAAAAAAGCTTCGGCAGTTCTTCTAATCTGCTCTTCTGCAGACATAGTAGCCTGCCCGTCGCCTTTTTGATGGCCGTAATCCCCAAACTGACCATGATTACCACCTTCCAGCAGCAGCTCCACATAGCCTGCCGGAAGGTTATTTTTATACTTGTCATAACTATCCTTTTTCATAACCCGGTCACAGGAGCCGTATACAGATACTACCTTCATATTTTCCGGCAGTTTTACAGTGGAATAAGCAGCGCAAAGCAGCACACCTGCCACCTTGTCACTATGCTTGCCCGCATATGATGCTGCCATTGCTCCTCCCAGAGAATGACCGCCTACATACCAGCTGTCATATTGAAAATCTTTATTATCAATTATCTTATCAGCCTTATTCATATCAAAAACAGCCAAATAATAAGGCATCTCTACCAGGAAACAGTCTACGCCATTTTTCGCTATCTCCCTCATAAGAGGCACATAAGCCTCGTAATCCACCAGTCCACCGGGATAAAACACCAGTGCTTCTTTTGTACCGGGGCCATCAAAGAAAAGAGTCCCCTTTACGTTTTTCTCAATGACACCGTTTTCTGCCTCAGGGAAGTATGGGTGCAATGCATGATAATGGGTAGATGCATAGAAAATGATAATAGCCGCAAACATAAACGACAGCTGTGCAATAAGATTTATAGTCTGCTCACACCAATTTGCTTTGGCATTACCGGGATCCATCCGAGCCCCCAGCACTATCATGGCAGTCATAAGCACCATGCCCGTAATAACAAAGATAATTACCGGGAAAGAAAAAAGATTCTTTACAATGACGCTAAACGGCAATGTCTTAAGTCCAAACAGTAAGGACAAAAGGCTCATCAGGAAGCCTGCTGACATTGAGTACTTCATCTGAGCAGCTACCCAATGGATATTTTTCTTTTTTACAGCCTTGATAAATTTCCATATAGCCTTACCAAAACCTCCCAGGGCACAGATAATCTGCCCTATGATGAAAAGAGGTTGCTTTACGGCCATAGACAGGCACACCGCGGCCACTGCGAAAAAAATACAGGGAATGGTATCCATTACCGCCATGCCTACTGTGGCCTCCAGCCCATCATACCTTGATTTCTTATTTACTTCTTCTTTCATTTTTCATTCCTCGCTTTTATATAAATAAGCCCATAAAGAGCACCATTACCGGAATGGTGATAACCGAAAGTGCCGTCCCCAAAAGCACCATATTGGCCGCTGTTTTCTGCCCCTCTCCTATCATTTCCGCAAAATTCAATACTACGGATGCTACCGGAGTGGCACACACAATAAACATAGTCTGCTTCACATAAAGCTCCATGGGCAGCGCCATTACAGCAAAAAGGGCCGCTGCCGGCATTAGCATCTGCTTAATAAAAATAGATACATATACCAGCGGATCCTCGAAGATTTCCCTAAGCTTCATGGTAGCCAGCCTCATTCCCATAATCAGCATACAAAGAGGTGTAGTCATCTTGCCCAGTACCGTTATGAGATTCAGTATTTGAGAAGGCAGTGTATAGTGAAGGAAAAACATGGGCAGGGAAGCCAGTAAGGCCAGGATGGCAGGATTCAGAAAAATCTTTTTTATAGAGATGTATTTTCTGTCTCCGGCAATAATGGCAGAACCTGCTGACCATCCCAAAACATTCATGGAAGCCATGAAAACTGATGCCAGTACCAGTGCTCCGGGCTCGCCGGGAAGTACAGCTTCCAGAAGTGGTATACCCAAAAAACCGCAATTGCCGAATACATTTGCTATGGCTGCGATACGATATCTGGCATCATCTGCCTTTTTCCTGACAGCCAAATATGATAGGGCCATGATGATACCCATGAATATAAAGCCGAAAAAGAAGAAAAACACAATGATTTTCCAAAAGCCTTCCGTGTACTCACTATTTTGAAAAGAATACATGGTGAGACAGGGCTGGCAAAGGTACATAAGCACCGTGGCAAATGCCGCTATGGCCTCTTTCTTTATCAATTTAAATTTTACAAACATATAGCCTGGTATTGCATACAAGAGCATGGTACCTACGGCGATTAGTGTGACTGTAAACTGCATTTTTTAAGCCTCGTTTTCTTTTTTGTCAGCACATACTTTATCACAGTTGGTAAAAAAATGCACCCCCGACCGCGGTCGGAGATGCATATTTTTTATTTTGTTAACTTTTCTTTAGTTCTTCTTTTTGAAAAGGTCCTTAATCTTAAGACCTTTCTTTTTGAATACCAGGAAGTAAACTGCTACGCAAGCTGCTGCAAGAACTACTACCACAATAATTACAACAATTACTGCTGTAGGAAGGCCCTTGTTGTCCTTTGTAGTCTGCTCAGGCTTCTTATCATCATCTGAAGGTGCCTGTGTAGGAGCTGCTGTAGGAGCTACTGTTGGCTCCGGTGTAGGAGCTAATGTTGGCTCCGGTGTAGGCTCAGGTGTAGGTGTTACTGAAGGCTGCTCAGCCAGAGCTGCATCAAGTGTAGGACCCAGATCGAATAATGGTGTACCATTCTTATCGATGTTAGCACCTACCTTTGCAGCGGCCTTATCAGTCAGCTGGCCCAAACCATTCATGTTGATAGTACCATCAGCATTTCTGGTAGGAAGTGTATTTGCATAATTCAGTGTTGTGAACCAGTCAGCACTTACCTTTGCGCCTGCATAGTTCTTGGAATCGCCATCAGCTGTAGCGTAGAAGAAAGATGTATCGTTATATACATTCTGTTCATTCTGTGTGCCCTTAAGCTTAATCTGGTCTTCCAGCTTGGAACCGTTGTTTCTGAAGGAAACGTTGTTCTGAGAAACATATGCTGTGTTTGCTACAGAGCCGCCGGTATAGAATGCGAAGTTGTAGCTACCGTTGTTGAAGGAAGTACAGTTGTATGCCTCTATATCAGGACAGGAGTTGGAATCAACACCCTTAGCCTTGTTACCAAATGCTACTGAGTTCTTGATTACATGGTGACCGGAAAGGCTGGAACCACCCATCTTGAAGCCGTTACCGTTACCTGCAATAGTACCATCCATAAGGAAACCGTTAGCATAAGCTATACAGTTCTGAATAGTAACAGCACCGATAGAACCTGTTTCAGGCTTTGCATATAAATCCCAACCATCATCTGCATTGTGGTGTGCAATACAACCATCAAAGATATTGCCGGGACCTGTTGTCAGCTTACATGCGAAACCATCTGCATCCTCGAAGCCGGTGTCAGCGTTATTGTAGGATGTACAGTTGATAACTTTATTATAAGATGGCCATAAGCCTGAGTTAGGCAGGTCGTTTGTGTTGTATCTGGAAATCTGAATACCTGTGTTACCGTTGTTATAAGCGTTAACATCCTGAATAGTACAGTAGCTGCCGGAGAGCTGTAAGCCCTTCTGACCATCTACGGAATTTGTGATATCAAATCCGGAAAGAATCCAGTAGTTACCACCAAATGTAACACCCTTAGCCTTCTTCTGGAAGTTAATTACAGGGCGAGCTGAAGAACGGGTCAGTGGATCAGCGATCTCACCCATAACGATGATAGGTGCTGTCTCGGTACCATCATTACCACGCTCTACTCTAAGCTCGGTAGATTCACCGATTAAGTACTCACCATTTGCCAGGATAATAATCTGACCTGCTACAGCATATCTGAAAGCAGTAAGGATATCTGTAGGATCCTCTTTTGTACCTGCTGTGCCGGTACTGCCAAGACCAATACCATTCTGTACATAGATAACCTTCTGGTCAAATGTTTTCTTATTTGTTGTGAAGCTTGCAATTACAGGATTGAAGCTGGATGGTAATGTATACTCATCAAACTTGAAATCCGCATCAGGTGTAAAGTAATACTCAAAGCTATTGTAGCCATCGATTACAGTGTAAGGAACCTCTGCGTAAACGTTAGCTTTTACCTTTGTCTCAGGGAAAACAACGTTGCCTTTTTTGTCCAATACCTTAAGTGTACCATCAGCATTTGGCATAATCAGAGCTACACATTTGTCATTACCTGT
Source organism: Lachnospiraceae bacterium (assembly GCA_045640725.1). Classification (GTDB taxonomy): domain Bacteria; phylum Bacillota; class Clostridia; order Lachnospirales; family Lachnospiraceae; genus RGIG3528. The sequence continues at coordinate 4,067 of JAZUFN010000017.1, read as the reverse complement.
ATACTGTGGCTGGCTGACAGCTACTGTTACATTCTGATACTCGATCTCACGTACGTTAGCGGGAGCATCTGTAGCAGGATTGGATGTTGTAAGCTTCATGTCTGTGATAGTGATGTCAGCATTTCTTGCAGCGAAGAAACCAACATATACATGATCCTTATCGATCTGTGTCAGGCTGTTTCTCTCAACATCCCAGAAAAGCTCTGTAGTAGTCTCACCGGTCTCTACGTTTGTATAGGATACATAGTAGCCTGTGTTGTTCTGCTCGATAGTGAAGATAAAGTCTGTGTATACCTTTGACAGTGTACCCTCAACCTCGTTTGTGCTGTTACCGATGATGTTGAAAGGTCCCTTGTAATCCTTCATGGAGGATTCAAGTGTTCTCATTGTAGATGAGTAAAGGCCAGCAACATCGGCATTCAGGGAGCCGTCAGCGATGTTTTCAGCTGTAGCACCAAGCTTTGCCAGGGCACCGATACCAAGCTTCATGGAAGTCTTTGTACCATCAGTACCATTAAGAATACCTGTTTCATCATCAATTGCCTTGTAGAAGTACTCTACCTTGGAAACAATTGCCATGTAGGAATTGTTCCAGATATCTGTTCCATCTCCATTGATACCGATAGTATCAGATGCCATGAGACCGAAGCCTTCCTGGCCATTGGAATATGTCCAGTTATTTACATGAACCTTAGCAGTCAGCTTAAAGTTCTCAGTCTTTGGATCAATAGCTGTATAGTAGAAAGCAAGGCCATCATAAGATGCAGGCTGAATCTTACCCTTACCGCCTGTAGACTGAAGATGTACCTGACCATCAAGGTAGCTGCCCTCGTACTTGTTGGTAGAAAGGGAAGTAGATGGACCATAAGCTGAGAAAGCCCATACTCTCTGGGAGTCAGCAGTAGCCTTGGTGCTAACGGAAACGCCCATTGCGCCTTCTTCATCACCACGGATAGCAGCTACTGCGAAGTCGTAACGCTCGCCTACTGTAAGTGCTGAAATCAAAGCAGAAAGATCAGAAGTAATAACATTTGACTTCTTGTATTCTGTCTCAGATGAAAGCTTGTAATATACCTGATATGATGTAGCTTCCTTAACTGCATCCCACTCAAGAGCAACAACACCCTTACCCTTGGATGTAGCACTCTTCATGTTGGCAGCAGCAAGAGGAAGAATATAATCAGCCTTAAGATTGGTATTTACAGTAATTGCCTTCTCGCCTTCACGGGAAGCTGTAATATCAAAGGAATATCTGCCGGATGCTGCCGGTGCAAAGCTAAGAGTACCAGATGTACCTTCTGTGAAGGAAACCTTAGTATCAAGAAGCTTACCTGCATCATCATACATATTTACGGTCACCTTATCAGCGCCGTCAAAACCAACTACCATGTTGTAAGAAACAACTACTTTACCATCAACGCAATTAACGCCTGTGATAATAGGAGCTGTAACTTCGCCCCAGTCCTTGGCTACCTTTACAGGGCCATTGGCAGGAACCTTATGTGTGACTGTTACTGAGTAAAGTCTGAAACCACGGTTAAATTCGTCTGCAGGGGATACGATCTTGTATGTGCCTGCAGGAAGATTGGAATAAGCAAATTCTGTTGATGCTGTGGTTTCAACTACTGTAATGCCTGTTGATCCCTCTGCTGCGCCATCAGGAAGAATAACCTTGTCTGTATCTGTCTTAAGAGCTACAGAAGATTTATTTGTAGAGCCTGTGGAACCGGCTGTAAACTTAATTGTAGTCTCACCTAATGTGGTGAACTGAAGAGCACTGCTCTCTGCTTTACCAATTTCAATAGTATATACAGCACCATCTTTAAGTCTTAATGTGGATGATGTACCAACATTCTTGAAGAAGTTGCCAAAAGTAATACCATCTGCAACAGCTTCCTTATCAGCAGATGCTGTAAGCTTGGTAGGATCAAATGTCTGTATTTCATCTACCAGCTCAACATCACCAGTCTCTGCCTGCTCAGTAACCTTTGCAGAATGAACCTGAATACCACGATTCATAGAAGCGTCAAAAGGAGAAACCAGTGTATATGTACCTGCAGGGAGATCCTTGTAGGTAACTGTAGTAGTGTCGGTACCATATACTGAGGTAATAGCTTCAACACATGCTACTACCTTGCCTTCACTGTCAAGAAGAGCGAAAGCGGAATCATTTGACTTACCTGTAGAAGAAAGGCTGAACTCTGCATCTGATACATTGGTAGTAGTAAACTGAATCTTACCCGAACCAGCCTTTGCCAGCTCGATAGCCTTGAAGCTTGTAAGCTTGCTGGAACCAGGTGTACGGAACATGTTCTTACCGTCACCCTTTACTGAGCCGTCATCATTTTTGATTTCTTCGCTAATAAGCTTAAAGAAGCCCTGTGCGAAGGTGGTGCCTTCCTTTGCAGCTACCTTATCACTGGTAACCTCATAGCCTTCAATGCTAACATCTGTAGCTACTACTACGGAATGAATCTGAGGGCCTTCAGGAACACCAGCCTCCTCCATATCCTCAGGAATTACCTTAATGCCGTAGAAGCAGAAGTTTCTGAAGTAGGAATCATCTGTATTGCCCTCTGGAACTGCAGGAGCAGTAAGTGTATATGTGCCTGGTGCTACAGACTTGAAGATAAGTGTGGTAGGCTCCTTTTTGCTTACTGTGATATCTGTCTTGTCTGCGTCATTTTTAATAGCTGTGCCATCTTCTGCTACGATGGAAACGTGTGAAGATACACCTTCACCAGTAGAAGAAACCAGCAGGGTAATGTTACTAACCTTAGTAACCTTGAAAGTAATCTTACCCTCGCCACCTCTGGCAATTTCAATGTAGGATACTGTACCGTTATCAGCAAGCTTATATCTTGCCTTACCTGTGAGCTTAAAGCCATCCTCGAATTCTGTGCCATCCTCTACCAACTGGCCGTCCAGAATGTCTGAAGCACCAATGTGTGTAGGATAGAACACATGCTTATCGCTATTTGCAGCAGCAGCTACCTTTGTAGCAGTGCCCATGGGAATCATGGACACTACTAAAAGCATAGCAGTTACTATAGCTGTAATTCTTTTCTTAAGTCTTTTCATTTCTTTTCTCCGTTATATAAGCATGTATCATGCTTTTCTCGGTTAGTTGAATGCTTTCCAGTTGCCCAGGAATGCACTGATTGCCTTTTCCTCTGTTGAGAGATCTGTTCCATCTTTAAGAACAGGTGTGTCAAGTACATGTGACCATGTCACTCTATACTTGCTGTTATCATAGAAGGCCTGTTCCTTTGTACCGAACTCATATACATTTTCGGATGTACCGCTAAGTGTAGAGAGCCAGCCGATAGGATTGATAAGTGAATCCTGACCATAGTAGTCATCAGATGCGTCAACAGATGTATTGTAGAATACAACCTCTGCTGTATTTCCAGACCATGGACGTCCAAAGTAACCAGGCTTTGACATATACTTGCTGGCTGTATCTACGCCGGGTGTGGTGGATGTAACATGGCACTCATACATAAGGTAACCACGTCCAGAGGACTGCTGAGCTGCTGTGATATAAGCTACATCAGAGGAAGCATCACTGGTATTCATTACCAGATCACATCTGTTGAATACTGCTGTCATTCCACCAAAGATGAAATCGCATGCGCCCATAATCTGACACTTGTCAAATGCTGCTGTAACGCCTGTACCACCATAAAGTGTATCCTGACGGCCTACGAAACGGCAGTTTGTAAACTTAATCTGAGTGCAGTTATTTGCGATGGAAAGAGCTGCTGCTCTTTCTACATATTTCTTGTCCTGTACAGATGTGTCACCGTAGGTAGTAGGACGAACGCCCTTATTGCCTGTACCAGGTACTACGATATCCTGTGACTCCTTAAGGGAGATGTACTGGTTTGCTGAATTCTCGAAGATGATACCCTCAGCCTCAAAACCATTAGCCTGGACGACTACTGTAGCATTCCAGTAGGATCCGTTTGTAACACCTGAACCAGGATTTGCAAAGGAGTAATTTCCATTTGCTTTATTAATCTCTAAAAGCTCTGCATCATACTTACAATCATCGCCCATAGAGT